>NZ_JBDNTB010000030.1:0-31957 GCF_047719395.1 Propionibacterium sp. | reverse complement strand
CCCCAATTACTCGCGCCCCCGCACTCGGCGCGGGGGCCGCCGGCCCGTCGTGGGCGGAGGGGGCGGGGGGGGGGGGGGGGCGCCCCCCCCCCCCCCCCCCCCCCCCCCACCACAAATTCAGGAACCGATCATGCCGCCGACCCGCTGAAGGATCTGCAGGACGATCCTCAGCAACCGGCTGAAGAAGCTGTTGTCGGTGACGATCCTCAGCACGACGAGGGCAAGTGCCACTGCCGCGAGGATTCCCACCGCATATTCCGCGGTGGCCATGCCGCGCTCCCGGGCACGGGCGAGACGCGTGTTCCGCCGCGTCCTGCCGATGGCCACGGCGGTGGGGCATGGCGGCACCATCACGAAGGTGCTGACCTCCCTTCTGGGTGCGGGCAGTTCTGCACTGGCGATCAGTGCTGGACGCATGGTCGGTGTCAGGCTCTTGATCAGTGCTGGGCTGGTGGCTGTTGAAACTTCGGTGGCCGGATGGGTGGTCATGTCTATTCCTTCCCGAGGTCAACCGCCCGGTGCGGATGACATCCGGACTGTGGGCCGGTAAGCGGCACGTAAGGTCATCCGGACAACACCGGGCAGAACTCGGGAGAGACCGAGTTCATCCGAGAAAACGGCTCACGGTGCCGGCGATGATGGGTACAACCCCCACCAGGATGAAGGCGGGCAGGAAACAGACCATCATGGGGCCGACCGATTTCACCCCGACAGTCCTGGCCTTCGCCGCGAGTTGATTGTGACGCGCCCTGCGGGCAGCCTCCGCGCGAGCGCGCAGAATCTCGGTGACGGCTTCCCCCGTCATCGCAGCGCGTGCGAGATCGCGGGCCACCTCCGCCCACACAGCATCGCCCCGCAAGTTCTGCCATGCCTGGGTTTCACTGAAGCCGACACCTACGTGGGCATCGACCTCACGCAGCATCTGAGCCGAGGGTTCCGGTGCGATCTCGGCTATCTGGCACACCGCACCGCGTAGCGGTGCACCCGCCTCCAGACTCGCCGAGAGCAAGTCGAGCACCTCGGGTTGCTGCATCAGCAGCCTTTCCCTTCGCCGCCGCACCGATCCGGGTTCCATCCTGGCAAGCAGGACATGGCAGGCCAGCGCGAGAGCTGCGGCGACCGGCAGCGACCACGGGAACGGCACACTCACCAGGGCAGCCGAGGTGGCCACGGCGGTACCCCACCACCTGATGCGCCAGTTGCCGGCTCTGCGCGACCCGGCACCGGTGGGCCCGCGAGGACCACGGGATGCGCCCGCCGCCAGGCCACTCAGGCGGGCTTCCCCGGGGTCGGGCAACAGACACCACAGGCAAGCCACAAGCGCGATTGCAGCCGTCAGCTGCCAGCCTGTCACGGCCGCCTCACGGCCCTGGATGCGATCAGTTCCGTCCACAGCAATCCTGCGCAGGCGAACAGCACGGCCCCGGCCAGGCATGCTCTCCCCGGCAGCGTCGAGACGAGGAAGGATAGTGGATCACCACCTGCCATGAATCCCATGGCGACACCCACCACCGGCAACATGGCCAGAAGTTTTCCGGTGGCTCTCGGCACCGCGAGTTCTGCGGCGATCTCGGATTGCAATTGCCGCTCGGCACTGATCGCATCCGCGACGCGGCGGGTTGTCGGCGACAGCGGACCTCCGGTGCGTTCACAAAGCCGCCAGGCACGAGAGAGGTTCGCCAATCCTGCACATCCGGGTCGTGTGGACAGTTCCAACAGAACATCAGCCACGTCCGCGCCGATCTGCTGGGCGCTGACGCATCCGGCGAGCACATTGCAGTCCTGTGCTGCAGTGTCCAGTGCCTGCGTTGGTGTGCGCCCGATACGCAGCTGGGCTGCGATCACCTGACAGGCCTGTGCGATCTGGGCGGCTTGACGTGCCGCGCGTGAGCTGTACAGGTGCTGACGCGTGACCCAGGCGAGCGTGCTGCCGATGACCGCCACGATGACGATCCATGCCAGCAGCCCTGGCGCCACCAGCACCACAGCGACAACCAGCGCGACGGTGCCGACGGCCACCAGGACGGTTCTGCCCGGACCCCTGTGGTGGCTGCGCTCGTTCAGCAGATTTCGCAGCCGCCGATCACCGTCTGGCTGGCACCACATCAGGACCGCACAGGCCAGTGCCCCGCCAGCCAGCACCGCAATCATGAGCCCAACCCGGCGATCCGACACAGCTGCGGCCATGCGGCGGAGGGTGCCGAATGCCCCTGGTCGTCGACATGAAGGGCTTCTGCGATGCTGACCAGGCCCTCGGGCCCATGCTCCACGATGCCTATCTGGCCCACCCCCCTGATTCCTCCGGCCCGCCGCCTCAGGTGAATGACCGCGTGCAGCGCTGCAGCCATCTGCGCGTGGCAGGCAGACCTCGACAGACCGCCCAATGCCGCCAGAGCCTCAAGCCGGGCCGGGACATCGGCGACCGAATTCGCGTGCACGGTGCCGCATCCGCCCTCGTGGCCAGTGTTCAGCGCAGTGAGCAGGTCACACAGTTCAGGGCCTCGGACCTCGCCCACCACCAGGCGGTCGGGCCGCATCCGCAATGCCTGCCGCACCAGTTGGGTCATGGTCACCGAACCTGCTCCCTCGGCATTGGCCGGCCGGCCCTCCATGCGCACGACATGGCGATGCTCCGGGTTGAGCTCGCGTGAGTCCTCGACGATGACGATGCGCTCGGTCTGCGGGACCAGGCCGAGCAGCACGCCCAGCAATGTCGTCTTCCCAGAACCCGTGCCGCCTGTCACGAGGAAGGCCACCCGATGGGCGATCATTGCCTGGAGCACCTCTGCGGTGCGCTGGTCGAGGCTGCCCTGCTGCTGCATCTGGGCGAGCGTCATCGTGCGTCTCGAGGGGATCCGCAGCGAGACGCAGGTGCCGGGCTCAGCCAGGCAGGACAGCACCGCATGCAGCCGCGTGCCGTCGGGAAGTCGCGCATCGACCCATGGGGAGGCGTCGTCCAGACGCCGTCCCGCGGCAGCCGCCAGCCTCACGGCCAGCCGCCGGACCTCTTCGTCCCCGGAGAACTGCACCGGTACGGGTTCCAGTCCCATGCCCCTGTCCACATAGACGGCCGAGGCGCTGTTGACGAGCACATCGGTGACGCCGGGTAAGGCCATCAGCGGTTCCAGTGGGCCGGCCCCGATGCTGGTGCGCCGGAGCACGTCCAGAGCGTCCAGCACGGCCGCATCGGAGACGACGAACCCAAGACTGTCGAGCCCCGTGGCCACCTCACGCGGGCCCCATCCGGAGCCCTTCTGCACCAACCAGCGGCGCAGCTCCTCCAGCTGGTCCTCACGCATCCGGACACACCTCGTCGAGCACAGCATCAAGGTTCCTGAATCGCCTGGGCGCCGTGGCACGACTCAACGGAACACCGGACACCACCGCATCCACGAACCTGGGATCGGTTGCCAGGCAGCCCACGAGGCGAAGACCAAGACTCTGCGCCAGCACTGCAGGCACCACCCTCATGCCGGGCCCGGTGCGCACCACCACCGCGGCATCGTGCCAGCCGTGACGATTGATACGCGCCTGGGCAGCCATCGCGGCACGCACTTCAGCAGCCACCAGCACAATTCGGGTGACCGAGCCCGAACCTGGCCAGCCCAGGCCCTGCGGATCGTCGAGCACAACGGCATCGTGGCCTCGCGCCAATGCCTCCAGAACAGCACGGAATGCCGAAGTACCCGGCAACTCGGGTGCCGCCGGAGTGCGCGCCATCGACAGGATGTCGACACCGGCGAAGACCGGAAGCCGCCCGGTGAGATCCCCCACCGTGCCACTCGCGTAGGCCAGATCGTGCCAGCGCCAGCCGGGTTGCTGCTCGGCGCCGAACAGCAGATCGATCCCACCGCCCGTGGGATCGCAGTCGACCAGCGCCACAGCCTGCCCGCCACCGCGGGCGGCACCGCGTTGTGCAAGCGCCGCTGCAAAAATGCTGGCACCCACCCCGCCGCTGCCGCCCATGACATCCAGCACCGTCGTCGACGAGGCGGCCGTGCTCGCCGACTGGTCGAGGACAGAGGGCAGGAAACCTGCATGCTGCGGCAGTTGGATGACGGCCGCCGACAGCGGCACCGACCATGCCGCAGCAGTGTCCGCATCGGAACTCAGCAGGAAGACCGAGGCACGCTCAGGCAGTGCCAGGCCCGCAACCAGCGGAGCCGATTCGGCGCCGATCAGGACAACCGGGCTGGAGCGCCAATGAGCACGGATGTCTGCCGCCTCCTGGCGCACCAGTACTTCGGCCCCGACACTCGCCGCGGCCGCAGAGACCATGTCGAGCAGTCGCGATTCCCGGCAAATGACCAGCGGCCCCTTCCCGGCATGGTCAGGTCTGGAGCCGTCGGGTCCGGACCCAGGTGGACCTCCCAGATTTCGTGTCGCGAAGGGCGCGCTGGCTCGGCGAAGAAGTCCACGTTCCGGCGCCGTGATGGTGTCGGAGCGTCCATCATCGAGGATTGCGGTTCCGGGCCCATGCTCCAGACCGCCCGTGCCGGGCGCATCGCTCAGAACGGCGCGCCGCCCCCCGGGACTGGATGATCGGATCTCTGGCATGACCGGACCATGTCCGTGCGAGCACCATTTTTTCAGCCGGCCGGCAATCTGTGGACAACGTCCTGCGCACCCCACGCCCGCCCCTGGGCTGCCGACACCGCGATCAGCCCTCGCACCAATCAGCTGGGCATGGTGACCGAGCTTAGGATTGCGGACATGGCTCACGGTGCTCCTCGCTTCCCCGATGCGGCGCTGGAGTGGCTCTGCGGCGAACAGCACGGCCACCGGGTACTCGCGCTCACTCCGGCCGCGGGCCTGCCCCGCAAACTGGCAGCGCACGGTGACCAGGTGTGGTGCATCGACAAGAGATCCGAATCCCTGGAGCCCTTGGTCGACGTCCCGGGGATCACCGTCTCGGCCGCCCGCGCCGAGGCGATGCCATTCACGGCATGCCAGTTCGACATGGTGCTGGCCCACCAGGTGATGCACCGGCTCGCTCCCGGGATCGTCTTCGGAGAGATCGCACGCGTCCTCAAGCCCGGGGGTTGGCTGGCCATCTCTTGTCTGACAAGGGATGACTCCGTGCCATGGGTGCGCCGTCTGATCACCCTGATGCGTACCGTCGATCCCACCGCGATGTCCTCCGACATGGCCGCCGAGGTCGCCGCACAACTCGGCTCCAGCAAATACTTCCCCCACCAGGAGCAGCGCGATTTCAGGATCTGGGTACCTGTGGATCGTGACAGTCTGCTCGCCATGACCGCCCTGCAGCCCTGTGTGACCCGGCTGGGCAGGCGCGACCACGATCGCCTGCTGGCCGCCGTGGGTGCCATCTACGACGGTGCTTCGGCTGGTTCCGAATTGCGGCTGCCCTACCAATTGTCCTGCTGGCGGGTCTATGTCGACCACTCCGAGATGACCACACCCATCATGCTGGGTGACGATGCCCTGATCATCGGATTGTGAACCACTGCAGCGGTGCCGGCGGGTCTCGCGGGGAGCGGCGCATTTCTGCCATCACAGCCGTGGGGATAATTTTCTCGTGTGGCCGCCGGACATTCTCCGGCCACCTGGCACCTCGACCACCTGGCACCCCGGACCGCTGACATCCTCAGTACCGGTTAGGCTCTGGGAAGCGAGCTGCCTCACCTTTGACAACGGAGGAAAAGATCATGGCCGAGCGTCCCCGCCTCAGCGATTACATCGCGAACATCAAGTCAACACTGCCCAGGATGGTCTCCGACATCAAGGAATTGGCAACTGCCGAGATGTCCTCCTCCGTCAAGCATGCGGGCATGGGCGGAGGCCTTTTCAGCGGCGCCGGGATTTTCGGCCTGTTCGCACTGAATTGCGTGCTGTGGGCCGCAGTCTTCGGAATCGCCAACTTCTATCACTACATCGCCGGGCGTGACTGGTTCACCGCCCTGGCCCTCGCGTTCATCACTTTTGCCGTCATTCTGCTGATTCTGGCCGGAATTCTCGCGGTGATCGGTTACACCCAGGTCAAAAAGGTCAAGGCGCCCACGGCCACCATCGCCGAGACGAAGGCCACCATCGAGGCGCTCACCACAGGGCTCTCCGCCGGAGTCGAAGACGCCCAGGCCGGTGTCACCCCGTCGTTGACCAGTCACTGAGGGTTGCCTCGCGACCAAACGGTGACCCAGTTGGGCTGCTCGCCCGCCCGGACACCTTTCCCGGATACCAGTCGCAACATGTCGGCAGTTCGCTCTGCTCACCCCTGGGCAGTGATCACTGGGCAGTGGTACCGACACATCAGGACCCTGAAATGCCGCAGCGCTGAAATGCCCGAACACAAGAATTCCTGAATGCAAGATGCCCGGTACCGAGGCACCGGGCGCCGCTGAACAAGGCATACGAACAAACAACTTGGGGAACAAACAAATTGAGGGGGACGTCACCGTGACCGGTGCGTCCCCCTCAAGCGCGTCGCCGAGACGTCACTCCTTGTCGAGATCCTTCTCGATGAGGGCTGCGATCGCGTCGACTGCCTCGGTATTGTCCGACTCGATCTTGACGACCGCGCCCTTGCCTGCGCCGAGCGTCATGATCATGAGAGGCGAAGCGGCGTCGATGGGATCCTCGCCGCTGTCCGGAATCGACAACAGGATTTCGTCATCGAAATCGCCGGCCTTCTCGGCGATCAGCGCGGCGGGACGCGCGTGCAGGCCCACCGACGAACCGACAACTGCTTGCTTACTGGCCATGGGTTTCTCCTTCTGGATACTTATGGCACATTCTGCCGCACCGCGTTCATCCTCACACACGCGGCAACAGGGTGATGTTCCAATGGGGTCATTTGGTGCTGGAAACAAGGTATCGGTATCCGCCCCCGCACCAGACATGAGAGACTGACCGGGCAACGCGATAGTTCTGGAAGGACTACTTGACATGCCCCTGGCTGACTCAATCACCATCACCGGTGCCGGTGTCGTCGCCGGCGCCGCCTATGCTCCGGTTCTCCGGGTGCAGCCCCGTCCCCAACTTCCCACCGGAGGCGCTGTTGCCGACGATGAGAAGGACGCCGACATCAAGAACTTCACCGACGCCGTGCAGACGGTGCAGGACAACCTGCTCAACAAGGCAGAAAAGTCGAAGGGCCATGCGAAGGAGGTGCTCACCGCCACTGCCCAGCTCACCGCCGATCGCGGGCTGTCCCGGTCGGTGAAGAAGCTCATTCAGCACGGGGACTCCGCCGAATGGGCAGTTGTGCAGGCCACCGACAATCTGGTGACGCAGTTCGAGCGCCTGGGCGGTCTGTATGCCGAGCGCACCACCGACCTCAAGGACATCCGAGACAGGCTTATCGCCGAGCTGCGTGGCGAGCCTGCCCCCGGTGTGCCCGAGCCCACCTCCCCGATCGTGCTCCTCGCAGAAGACCTCGCACCCGCCGACACCGCCGGCCTGGATCCCGAGCTGACTGTGGCTCTCGTCACCGAGGGTGGCGGCAAGACCTCCCACACCGCGATCATCGCTCGCCAGCTGGGCATTCCCTGCATCGTCTCCGCCGGCAAGGCACTGCGCCAGATCAAGAACGGCACCCCGGTGCTGGTGGACGGCGCTGCCGGCACCATCCAGTCCAATCCCGATCCCGACACCGCCAAGACAGCCGTCGCGACTTCCAACGAATACCTCAATCGTGTCCGTCAATGGCGCGGCCCGGGCCACACCAGTGACGGCTACGGCGTCCAGCTGCTGGCCAATGTTGGCAATGGGGAAGCTGCATCTGCGGCCGCGAAGGGCGAGTCGGAGGGGGTCGGACTGTTCCGCACCGAGCTGTGCTTCCTCAGTGCCCCCGAGGAGCCGAGCGTCCAGGAGCAGGCCGACATCTACCGCGCGGTGCTGACTCCCTATGTCGGTCGTGGCGGTCACACCCACGTCGTGATCCGCACTCTCGACGCCGGTTCGGACAAGCCGTTGGCCTTCGCCAACTTCGAGGCCGAGGAGAACCCCGCCCTCGGTGTGCGTGGCCTGCGCCTGGCCAAGGACAATCCTCACCTTCTGACCCACCAGCTCGACGCGATCGCACAGGCCAAGAAAGGCCTCGACATCGATGTCTGGGTGATGGCGCCGATGGTGTCCACCGTCACCGATGCACGTAACTTCGCTGCCCAGTGCCGCACCCGCGACCTGTGGCCCGGAGTCATGGTCGAGGTTCCTGCGGTTGCCCTCAAGGCCGACCAGGTGCTGGCGGAGGTGGAGTTCTTCTCCATCGGCACCAACGACCTGACGCAGTACGCGATGGCGTCGGATCGACTGTCGCCCTTCCTCACCGATCTGAACGATCCCTGGCAGCCGGCGGTCCTCTCGCTCATCCAGATGGCCGCCCAGGCCGGTCTCAAGGCCAACAAGCCCGTGGGCGTGTGCGGCGAAGCAGCAGCCGATCCGCTGCTCGCCTGCGTGCTCGCCGGGCTCGGCATCACCTCGTTGTCAATGGCTGCCCCGGCTCTGCCGCCGGTCGGCCTGCAACTCGGCGAGGTGTCCATCGAGCAGTGCCGTCAGGCCGCTGCCGCCGCAGTGACCGCCCCGGATGCCGTGACCGCCAAGGCCAAGGCCGCCACCGTTCTCGGTCTGTGATGCGCTGATTCCTCGCTGAGACACCGATGCCCCTGCCGCGATCGTGCGGTGGGGCATCGGCGTCTCAGCGCCTCGAGTCATCTCTATTGCGGCTCCATGCCGCGCAGCTTGTCGATCTCGCGGCGCTGCTTCTTCGTGGGCCTACCCGTCCCACGATCACGGCGGGCAAAGGGAACATCGAGCCAGGCCGGCCGTTCGGGTGACAGATCCCGATAGGCCTCGATGGCTAGCTTGTGGCCCACTCTCTTGTCGAGCAGCTGGACGACCTCGAAGCGGCGATCCCAGCCGGGCTGACGCACCATCACGACATCGCCCACCTTGAGCTGCTGGGCGGGCTTGGTGGGATTGTCGTTGTAGCGCACATGCCCGCCCTTGACGGCCTGGGTGGCCATGGAACGGGTCTTGTAGATCCGCACCGCCCACAGCCACACGTCGATTCGCGTCACGCGTCCACTGTGGTCCCAGCCCGGCCCACCGTCAACAAATCACCGCGCGGTACCGGCCGACCGGCCACTGCCCTTGGCCGGTGATGCCGAACGGAAACGGGCCGGCACGTCGACGACCCTGCCGTGATCCCAATCGCGTTCCCAGCCGCCGAGCCTGAGCAGTGTCTGGGTGAGGAATGCGGTGAATCCCCACAGGAAGAACTCGTCCAGTTCCCAGGCCGGCCCCATCGTGCGGCCAGGATGGCGGGCGCGAAGCCGGCGCGCGGGATCGGCAAGGGTACTGACTCGCCAGCTGCGCACGCTCGCCACCTCGCGCGGGTCGACGGCCTGCAACGGACGATCCGGATGCCACCAGGCCACCACAGGGATCACATCGAAGTGGCTGACCGACAGTGACGCAGTGGGGAGAGTGCCGAGAAGGTGAATGGCGGCAGGGTCCAGCCCAACCTCCTCATTCGCCTCGCGCGTGGCGGTCTCCACCGGGCCCTCATCGGTGGTTTCAGTGCGTCCCCCGGGAAAGGAGATCTGACCCGCATGATGGCGCAGTGTTCTGGCCCGCTCGGTGTAGACCACGGTGGGATCGGCTGCGTCGGACAGCAGGATCAGTACGGCCGATGCCGCACCACCGATTGCCGGGCGCATCCGCGAAAACTGTTCCAGGCGAGCAGGATCGGCCAAAGATGCAGCCAACTGCCTCAGCGGAGCAGGCGTGGTCACGAAGACTTCACCAGTCGCCGGGCCTCATCCGGGTCGATGGGGCCGGTTCCGAAACTTGGGCACAGCACCGCCACCGGGCAGGCTCCGCAGGCTGGCTTCTTGGCATTGCACCGGCGCCGGCCGTGAACGATGAGCGTGTCGGAGACGCTGGTCCACAGTTCGGGGTCGAAGAGCGCACACAGAGCCTGCTCCACCTTCAGCGGCACCTTGGTGGCAACGAAACCCAGCCTGTTCGACAGCCTGATGACGTGGGTGTCCGTGGTGATGGCCGGCAGCCCGAAGGCATGACCGCGCACGACATGGGCTGTCTTGCGTCCCACCCCAGGCAGGCTGGTCAGTTCATCGAGACCGGTGGGCACCTGACCGGCGAAGTTCTCCACCAAGGATTGGCCGATGCCCAGCAGCGCGGACGCCTTGTTGTGGAAGAAGCCGGTGGACCGGATGATCTGCTCGACATCTTCGAGTTCGGCACCCGCCAGCGCCTCGGGCGAGGGATAGCGCTGGAACAGGATCGGCGTCACCTTGTTGACACCCTTGTCCGTGGACTGTGCCGACAGCACTGTGGCGATCAGCAGTTCGAAGGGATTCCGGAAGTCCAGCTCGCACCCGGCATCTGGATATGTCTCGTGCAGAACGCGATAGATCTGCAGTGCCCGGACAGGCCCCGTCGTCCCAAGGACCTTCTCGGACCCTGCCGTCCCGGGGGTCTTTCCAGACCCGGGCATCCGAATGCTCCCTTCAGCCCCACTCACAGCCGGGCAGTGAGTTCGACCTCAACGCAGGCATTCTTGGGCAGTACGGCGACTCCCACCGCGCTGCGCACATGCCGCCCAGCATCCCCGAAGATGTCAGCGAGAAGGTCCGATGCGCCATTTGCAACGGCAGCCTGCTCGGTGAAACCAGCGGCGCTGGCCACATAGACGGCGACCCTCACGATGCCCTTGATGGCATCGACACCGCCTGCGGCGTCCGCTGCCGCGGCAATTGCATTGAGGCAGGCCGTGCGCGCTGCGGCAGCTGCGGTTTCGATACTCACCGGACCGCCGACCAGGCCGGTGACGAGCTTGTCGCCGCTCAGCGGCAGCTGGCCCGAAACGTAGACGAGTTCTCCGGTCCGCACCGAGGGAAGATAGGAACCCACAGGAGTGGCCACCGGCGGGAGGCTGATCTCGAGTTCGGTGAGCTTGTCACTGGGCGTCATGCCTGACCTTTCACTTGAGAAATCCGATTGCCGAGCCGAATCACTTGGAATGTCCAGTTGTCGGGTCGGGTCGCTTGAAATAGCCGACCACCGAATCTGGGTTGGCCGTGGGCAGGACCTGAACCAGTTCCCAGCCCTGGGCGCCGAAATTGTTGAGGATCTGCTGACTGGCGTGGCTCAGAATGGGAGCGGTGAAGTATTCCCACTTCACCGCACTCTCCTGCTGTCTGTCATCGCTCGTCATTTCCGCCTCCCGACGTCCTTGCGCTCCTCCGGACCCAACTTCGGCCGGAACACATCATCGGAGAACTGCACTTCGGGTGAATCAGCCGGCATCGGGCCGGAGGAACGTGCGCCGAGTACCGCGGCCCAGGACTTCACATCGGGACGTTGCCGCAGCAGCTGGCGCCTCTCACGCTCGGTCATACCGCCCCACACGCCCCACTCGATGGCGTTGTCCAGGGCCTCGGCCAGACATTGGAGACGCACGGGGCACCCCATGCACACCGCTTTGGCGCGCTTCTGGTCTTTTCCTTCCGGAAAGAGAGCATCATTCATTCCACGGCACTTGGCGGCCATTGGCCAGTCCTCAGGTGACAATTCGGCACCATCAGCCATGATGAAATCCTCTCGCGCGGAATCACGGCACAACCTACACCGCAGGTGCGTCAGTCAGAATTCCACGATGCCGCAACCCTTATGCAAGATGCCCCGACGACAGACACCGGATGCTGCCGGGCATACCTCGCACCGAACCGACTTCGGGTGACAGCGGGCAGGGGTCCTGGCCCTGACAGACGCTCCGGTTAGGCTGGTGGCCATGAGTGCACGGGGTGGTGGGTCGAAAATCTATTCACTGGCGATGTTCGTCATCGTCAGTGCCATTTGCGGGTTGTTCGTGGCCGGCATGGCGATCCCCTACGCGGCTGTGGTCACCAGCACACTCAAGACGGCTTCCGACAATCTGCAGAATGTGCCGGCGGACCTCACGGTCCCCCAGCAGTCCCAGGGGTCGAAGATTCTGCTCGCCGATGGCACGACACTAGCCACTTTCTTCGACCAGAATCGCCAGTACGTCACCCTCGACCAGATCTCTCCGATGATGCAGAAGGCCCAGATGGCCATTGAGGACCATCGCTTCCTCACCAACGGCGCCATCGACCTCCAGGGTGTGCTGCGGGCTGCGCTCGGCAATGTGGCGCATGGCGGTGTGAGCGCTGGTGGATCGACACTCACCCAGCAGTACATCAAACAGGTGCGCATCCAGATCGCGATGGACAACAACGACCAGCAGGCCATCGCGGAGGCCCAGTCACCCACCCTGGGCCGTAAGGTGCTCGAGATGCGCTACGCAGTGGCACTGGAGCGCAATTTGGCCAAGCAGCTCGGATCCCAGGAGGCTGCCAAGAAGGCCATTCTCGAGCGCTATCTGAACATCGCCTATTACGGCGACGGAGCCTATGGCGTGCAGGCAGCAGCTCGGCACTACTTCGGTGTGGACGCCAAAGACCTGGACCTGGCGCAGTCGGCGATGCTCGCCGGCCTGGTGCAGAGCCCCAGCGAGACCGATCCGGTGAACCATCCCGAGGCCGCCATCGCCAGGCGCAATGTCGTACTCGACACGATGCTCAAGTGGGATTCCGAGGACGTCTGGTTCGAGGGCCTTCCCCAGCTCACCCAGCAGGAGGTCGATGCCGCCAAGGCGACCCCCTTTGATGCGTCCAAGGTCACCTCCAACAACTCCGGGTGCACCGCATCCAAGTACCCCTTCATCTGCCAGTACGCGGTGAACGTGCTGCTCAGCGACCAGATGAAGTCACTGGGAACTGACCAGGACGCCCGGAAGAACGCGCTGTATCGAGGCGGTCTCACGATCAAGACAGATATCGATCCGCAGACCCAGGACACGGCCCAGACCTCGATCGGGAAGATCATCGCGCCCACCGATCCGGTGGTGAGCGTCGCGGTGATGACCGATCCCAAGACGGGTCTCATCAAGGCCATGGCGCAGTCCAAGCCCGTGATGGGGTCGAACAACGCTGCGGGGGAGACCTACTACAACTACGCGGTCGGAACTGACCTGGGCGGCGGGACAGGTTTCCAGGCAGGTTCGACGTTCAAGGCATTCGTCGCAGCGGCAGCAATCGACCAGGGCTTCATACCCGAGAAGACCATTTACAACGCCCCGACGACGAAGAACTGGGATGGTCAGACCTTCAAAGATTGTCAGGGGAATTTCACGCTGAGCAGCGGTAGTGGCGGATGGACCGTGTCCAACACCTGGAAATCCGGGACGATGAACATGATCACCGCGATGGCCCAGTCGGTGAACAACTATTGGGTGCAACTCGAGCAGCAGGTGGGCATCTGCTCCGCCATCAAGATGGCCGAAGCCACCGGAATGCAGCTGGGCACCGGTGGGTCGCTGGAGGACTATCAGCGAATCCCCTCATTCACGCTCGGTGCGCTCAACGTGACTCCTCTGTCGATGGCCCAGGCCTATGCCACCTTCGCGAATCGTGGAGTGCGCTGCGACCCCATCATCCTGGCTTCGGTGACGAACAGCCAGGGTGCGAATGTGGCTGTGCCCCAGGCCAACTGCAAGCAGGTGATCGATCCCGTGACGGCCGATGGTGTCACCCAGACGCTCCAGGCGGTCCTGAACCCGGGTGGCACCGGCTATGCGAGCAGAGTGCAGGGCAGCTACGACCAGGCTGGCAAGACAGGTACCGCTGGTAGCACCGACACGGAATCTGCGGTCTGGTTCAACGCCTATACCCCCGATCTGGAAGGCGTCGCCATGATCTCGGTGGACAACGGCAACGACTACTGGAGCAACCGGTCCCAAACCCTGACCGGGCTGCGGGTGGCCAGCGGCCGCGTTCTGCAGGGCAATTCCACCACCGAGTCCGGTGGCATCTGGAATTCGATGATGTCAGCCGAGCTGCCGCGCATTCCGAACTCGGCGAATTCCCGATTCCAGGCCTATGTGCCGAAGTCGAACACCATGCCGAGCAACTACAACGGCTTGCAGGCAACGTCAGGTAGTTCCGGCGGATCATCGGCCACATCCACTTCCACGGCCAGTGCCCGAGCCGCGTACCAACCCGATGACGGCGCCACGCCCGCCGGAGCCGCCGTGGCGGCGGTGAACCAACCGGTGGCAGTCGCACCGGATGCCACATCGTCGGCAACGGTCAAGCCTGCCGGCATGACTGCCGCCAATGGCTGAGCCGAAGCAGCACATGGTGCTGCCGCTGCTCGGCCATCTGGTGGAGGGCACCGCGGGGATGGGCGCACTCGTGTTCGCGGGCGCATTGATCGAAGCCCAGGCCTTCGTGCTGAGACAGCTCGATGCTGCCGTTCTGAAGCCTGGTGCGCCACCGCTTCGGCTGCTGCACATCTCCGACATCCACCTCATGCCGCGGCAGCAGAAGAAGCTGGCCTTCCTGCGCAAGCTGGCCGACATGAAGCCGGACCTGGTGATCAGTACCGGCGACCACCTCTCGAGCGCAGACGCGATGGACAAGCTCTTCGACGCCTTGGGGCCGCTTTTCGCGCTGCCCGGGGCATTCGTCTTCGGTTCCAACGACTTCGAGGGCCCGCACTTCCGCATGCCTGCGGCCTATCTGTGGGCGAACTCCACACCTCAGAGGCACGGCCCCGAGTCGGTGCTGCCCGCTGATGAGGTGGCCCACCGCCTGGTCGCGGCCGGGTGGGCCGCCCTCAATGACGCCCGGGCGCGCCTGGATGTGTCGGGGAGAAGCATCGCATTGCGCGGCACCGGGGATGCCCACATCGACCTGGACCACTACGACAAAGTGTCCGGGCCGGCCGATCCGGGTGCGGATCTCAACATCGGTGTCACCCATGCTCCCTACCGGCGCGTGCTGGACGCGATGACAGACGACGGCATGTCGCTGATTCTGAGCGGGCACACCCATGGTGGGCAGGTCTGCCTGCCGAATGGGCGCCCGATCATCACGAACTGCGATGTCGGCCCCGAGCACGCCAAGGGGCTGAGTGTGTGGCGCCATGGCGGAAGAAAGAGCCTGCTGCACGTGTCTGGGGGCATCGGCAGCTCGCCCTTCGCCCCCTACCGGCTGTTCTGCCGTCCCTCGGCCACGCTGATCACCCTCACCGCCCGCCAGGCGTGACGGTTCGCCGGCAGTTGTTGCGGATGGCGCGGTTCGCCACTGGGGATCCGTTGGGATAGACTCGTCGACGGCTCTCAGCCTACGGGGTGTGGCGCAGCTTGGTAGCGCGCTTCGTTCGGGACGAAGAGGTCGCAGGTTCAAATCCTGTCACCCCGACCATGTGCTGAGACTGAACATGCGCCGCAGCAGGGGCGCTGCGCTCCGCGATGACCGAGTACCACCGCCGTGGCGGACCAGAAATCGCACCGCCGGTGAGTTTCGTAGGATTGTCCGCGAGGCTTTCGGTCTGCGGGATGCCTGAACGCTGATCTGACGTCCCGGTCCGCTGACCGTGGCCAGCTGGTACCACGGATCCGCAGAAACTCATCTGCACCAGGACGCTGCCCTTGGGCGAGCAGGCACACACCGCACCACTGGCACCGTCAACAACCCGCGGAGGGTTCCGTCCCCATTCCGGGAGCCTGCAGCGGATCAGCTCTCGCCAGGCTCCATGGGACCCACCATCAGGAAAGAAATGCTGGCTCCGACGCAAGTTGTGTAGTCCGCCGGCGCGAACAGCGCACTGACCTGGTCGGGCGGGTAGATCCGGAAGCCATCAGCAATCTCGGACTGGCACATTGCCTGCGGATACCTGCCCGAATTGAGGATGCGCAGTGTGGAGTGCGCCGACTCCCCGGGCTCCAGGGTCACCAACTGCCTGGAGGCAAGATCCACTCTCTCACCGGCTGGGCCGAGCTGCGTCCCATTGCCATGGCCCACGAAGGAGACCCCGGGGTAACCCCACAGAGTGCACGTGGTGCCGCCTGTGTTGGTGAGCACAAGGTTGGGCGTATATGTACCGACGCTCTCCTCCGGAGGACCGGCAACCGAGGCCGCCAGGACGGCCGTTGTGCAAGGCTGGACGACGGCCACCTCCGAAGCGCCGGGCGTTGCAGTGGTGGCGTTGGCAGTCGGATTTTCCGATGCAGCGGCCGTGGAGCTCTGGGGCACCGTGGAAACCGGAGAAGCAGTGGGTGACTCCGTCGACGCAGCAGACGTCGTTGGGCTGGCAGATGAGGTGGCCGACGCCGAATCAGGACCGGCGGATACCGCCGGTGCGACCGACCCGGTGCCCGACGGTGTGCTCCCACCTGGGTTTCCGGTGCATGCTGCAAGCAGCACCAGGGATGCGGCAACGACAGCCACGGCCGCCAGTGGACCCGACTTCCGTGTATGCGTCCTCATGTCACAAGGCTAGACCCGTACATCGGGGCGACAGGGAGAATCGGTCATGGAATCGATTGTCAGCTGGATGGCTCCATCGGACCCACCGAGATCAGCGCCAGAGCGTCATTGGTGCATGCGGTGAAGCTCGAGGACTGCACGAACAGGGCTGCCGTCTGGTCAGGAGGGTAGATCCGCAGGCCATCGGCGGCCGCCGGCTGGCACTTGTCGGAGGGGAAGTTGCTCGCCTGCACGATGCGCAGGTGCGAGACGGCCGCGGCACGCGGCGCCAAGGTCACCGTCTGCACGGAGCTCTGGTCCACCTGGACACCGGAGGCACCGAGCTGGGTCCCGTTGTTGTTCCCCACGAAGGAGACACCGGGATAGCCCCTCAACGTGCATGTCTGGGTGCCGATGTTCGCGAGCACCAAATTGGGCAACTGGCTGCCGGCTGCTCCTCCGTCTCCGGAATTGAGGCTTGCTCCCAGATCCGAGGACTGGCATGCGGCTGGCGCCCCCGGCGTCGACGACACTGAGCTGGCGGGTCCGGGAGCCACTGCTGGTGCCGAGGTGACTGGCGACTGCGCCGATGTGGAGGCCGTGGCGGTGACCGTGACCGCTGATGGAGATGCGTCCGTCGCACTGGTGGCCGCAGAACCAGCAACGGTGCTGGATTGGGCCGTTTGAGAATTGCCGCTGCACCCGCCCAGGGCCAGGCCCGCAGCGGCGGCACAGGCGAGGACGAGGAATGGACGAGACCTTCGTTGTACTCGTGACATGGCCCCAGGCTACGACAACTGTCGAGGCTGGCAAGGCATTACGCACTATGTGAAGGTTCAGGGAGGACCATTTCCTGATCCTGCCGGCAGATGTCATGAACAGTCGTGTCAGGCCTCCTCCTTAGGATGTCAATCGCATCCCCGGAAGGGAGAAGACATGCGATTCGTGGCCAGCGCCGACTGGCAGCTCGGCATGACGGCGCACTATCTCGATGCTGAGGCGCGTCCTCGCTTCCACCATGCGCGTCTGGAAGCGGTGCGTCGGATCGGCGAGTTGGCGGCCGGTTGCGGTGCGGAGTTCGTGCTGGTCTGCGGCGATGTCTTCGAATCCAACCAGCTGAATCGATCCATCATCGCCCGTACCTTCGAGGTGCTGCGCACCTTCACGATGCCGGTGGTGCTGCTGCCGGGTAACCACGATGCCCTCGATGCAGCATCCATCTACGACTCCCCGGCATTCTCGGACAGTCCTCCCGAGCAACTCCACGTGATCCGCGACAACCATCCTTTCGAAGTGGCACCAGGCGTGCAGATCGTCGGCGCGCCCTGGTTTTCCAAGCACCCGCTGCATGACCTGGTGGCCGAAGCCTGTGCACCGCTCGAGGTGACAACCGCCGGCATGACCCGTGTCATCGCGGGACATGGTGCAGTGAGCACCCTCAATCCCGACCGGGAGTCCCCCGAAACCATCGACGTTGCCGCGTTGACTGCCGTGTTGGATTCTGGGCGCGCCGATGTGGCGGTTCTGGGCGACAGGCACTCGACGACCTCGGTGAGCTCTCGCATCTGGTACCCGGGAACTCCTGAGGTCACGGCACGACGCGAGACCGATCCGGGCAATGCCCTGGTGGTCGACGTCGAGCCCAGCTCGCATGCAGTGTCCGTGCAGAAGGTGCACATCGGACGGTGGCACTTCACCACCCTCGAACAAACTCTGACCGGCATTGACGACGTGGATGCCGTTGCCGAGCGGCTGTCCTCCCTGCCGGAAAAGGACTGCACTGCTGTGTGGCTCGCGTTATCGGGCACATTGAGCACAGCGGGCAAGGCGCGTCTGGACGATGTCGTGGACCGGGCCGGTGATTTGTTCGCACGGCTGGATTACTGGGAGCGCAACACGGATCTCGCAGTGCTGCCCGACCAGCACGATTTCAGCGATCTGGAATTGAGTGGCTTCGCACGGGAGGCTCTCGACGAGCTCATCGTCACAGCCGGCTCGCCGGGGCCGCAGGCAGGAACCGCCAAGGACGCTCTGGGGCTGCTGTACCGCTTCTCCGGAGGAGAAAGCGAAACCGGAGTCGAAAATGCGCGCCGTGCCGGAGGCGGGGATGCGAAGCGTCTCGGAGGCGAATCATGAGGCTGCTGGGAATCACACTGCGCAATTTCCGCGGGGTCGAGGAATCGTCTGTGGACTTCAGCGAGGGAGTCACCGTGGTCCAGGGCCCCAACGAGATCGGCAAATCCTCCATCGTTGAGGCTCTGCGTCTCATCCGGGACGAGAAGGACAGCGCCAAGAAGGCCTGTGTACGCACCGTGCAGCCGGTGGGTTCCGATGTGGGACCAGAGGTTGAGATCAGGCTGCGCATCGGCGGCTATGACATGAAATACCGCAAGCGCTGGCTGCGCTCGACGCTCACCGAACTCGCCATTTTCGGCCCGAAGGCCGAGCAACTGAGTGGCGACCAGGCTCATGCCCGATTCAAGGAGATTCTTGTCAACTGCGTCGACGTGGAATTGCTGGAGGCTCTGGATGTGGCACAGGGCAACTCACTCGACCAGCCGGAACTTGCCCGCATCAATGCCCTGCACCGTGCTCTCGACTCAACGGCCGAGGCCAGCAGCGAACAGGATGCGCTGTCGGCTGCGATTGACCAGGAATACGCCAAGTACTTCACCCGCACCGGGAAGCCCACCGGCAGGCTCAGGGAAGTGGAAGCCCAGCTGACGCAACTGGCTCCTCGGCTGGCCGGCTTGCAGACCCGGAGCGCCGAAATGGACGGCTTTGTCCAGGAGCATGCTCAGAGGGTGGAACAGCGCACCGCCCTGGGTACAGAAGTCTGCGACGCACAGCGCTCACTGGCCGACGCCCAGGAGGCCGATGCACAGGTCTCCACACTGCGCCAGGCGGCAGAGGTGGCCCAGCAGAACAACAACGAGGCGGCCCGGCGCACGGTAGAGGCGAAGGCCAGCATCGCCGTCCGAGCACAGCAGATCACCCAGGTCGGAAAGCGCTCCGAAGAGTGCGAGCGGCTGAGCGGCGTGGCCACCGACCTCGAAAGCGTTCTGACCCAGGCGATGAACCGCTGTGCTGCGGCTGAGCAAGGGGCTGCGACGCTGGATGCGCAGCGCAGGGCGGCGCACAGTGAAACCATCCGGGCCCGAGCCGCGCTCGACCTCAGTGTCGCCCGAGCCGATCACGACAGGCTGTTACACCAGGTCGAGCAGGCCCATGCCAGCGAGGATGCCCGGCTCAAGGCGCTGGCCGCGCTGAACAGCTCCCCCATAGATGATGGGGCCATCGCAAAGCTCGACGAGCTGAGCACTGAGTTGCTGGTGGCGCGCCGTGCCCGCGAGGCGGCGGCGGCACAGCTGCGGGTGCGTGCGCTGGGTGGTCCTGAGGTCACAGTCGATGGGCGCCCGGTGCCGACCGGCTCAGGACACGATGCCAGTGTGCTCACACCGATCCGCATTGAAGCGGCCGGTGTGCTGGAGGTCGACGTGACCCCTGGAACCCCACCGGCCGAGCTGGCCGCGAATGTGTCCAGGGTCGAGAAGGCCCTGGACAGGGCTCTGGCCAGGCACTCGGTGGATTCGGTGGACCAGGCCCGGGTCATCGCCGATCACCGGCGGGAGGCCAGCACCGCTCTGGAACGTGCGGAGGCATCGTTGGAAGCCCTGCTGCAGGGCGAAGAGCTGACTGACCTGGACGAACGGCTGGCCACCCTCAGCGCACGGATCCAACAGGCCGCCAGCTCTTCAGATGACAGCGGCGTGGAAGCCGCAAGCACTTCAGACGGCGGAGTCGAAGCAAGCACGCCGGCCTCCCTGCAGCAGGCGGCCGATGCCGCTCGCGACGCCGAGGAGGGTCTCGTCGCGCAACTCGACCAGGCGAATACCGAAGTCGAGCGTCTTCGCAGCGCCGTCGCCGAAGCGCAGGAAAAGTCGACTCGCACTTCGGCCCAGTTGGAGAGTGCCGGGCGGGAGCTCGACCGGGCATCACAGGAATTGGACAGGGCCCGCTCGGCCCAGGACGATGACGCCTTGCAGCGGGCTTGGCAGGCTGCGTCAGACGAGGCAGCTCTCGCCGAGCAGGCGCTCGAGGCTGCCGAGGCCGCCGTCGACGGGGCCAACCCGGAAACCGTCGCCATGAGGCTTGCCAATGCCCAGGATCTCGTCGCAACCAAGACCAAAGCAGCCAG
Organism: Propionibacterium sp.; assembly: GCF_047719395.1. Classification (NCBI taxonomy): domain Bacteria; kingdom Bacillati; phylum Actinomycetota; class Actinomycetes; order Propionibacteriales; family Propionibacteriaceae; genus Propionibacterium; species Propionibacterium sp. The sequence continues at coordinate 11,443 of NZ_JBDNTB010000030.1, read as the reverse complement.
GACCGTGGACCAGCGCATCGTCGAACTGACTGCCCTGATCGATGACCGTGCTGGCGACGGCATCTACGACGAACTGGCTGGTGCACAGGCTGCGCTGGAGGCAGCCACCACCGAGCACGAGCGGCTCGAGCGATCCGCACAGGCGATCGCCCTGCTGCAAGAGACCATGGAGCGCCACCGCAGCGAGATGCAGCAGCGCTATGTCGCGCCGTTCAGGGAGCACATGGAACGTCTGGGGCGTGTGGTCTTCGGCAGCAGTTTCCAGGTGGAGATCTCTCCTGAACTCGTGGTGGAGTCCCGCACTCTCGATGGGCGAACGGTGCCCTTCGGCTCGTTGTCGGCAGGCGCGAGGGAGCAGATTGCGCTGCTGGGCAGGCTCGCCAGCGCACAACTGATCGATGCCGACGAGGGTGCACCGGTGATCCTCGACGACTCCCTCGGTTTCGCCGATCCCATCCGCTTGGACCAGCTCAATGTCGTCCTCAACGATGTGGGGCACAGCGCGCAGGTGATCATCCTCACCTGCCAACCCGGTCGTTTCGGCTCGATCGGTGGTGCCAAGGTCGTCGACCTGGCGACCACCTCCGGGCCGACCGCAGCAGATATCTGAGGTACGGGCCCGGTCCAGCCGAGATCACCCGGCCCTTCAGCCAGTCTGTGGGACGGTGCCGAAGTCCGAGTCGAAGGTGGCGGAGATCGCAGAGACGAGGGCCGGATCGGTGATGTTGAGACTGCACTCTCCCGATTCCTGGCGAGCGAGGCCACGGCGGCGTTCTGGCTGCCGAGCAGCGCCGAGCTGCCGTCGACGATGATCTGTTCCTCGTGGATGGAGAGCTCGTGGGAGGAATCGGGGTAGGTGTGAACCCGGCAACCGGAGGCCTGAGATGGTCGAATGAGCTGTGCTGCGCATGGAAGAAGGCAACGACCAGATGAGCCGACAGGGCCCGAATGAACTGGCAGCGCTGTCACCACATGTCTTTGCCCGGACACAGGACAGCACAGCGCCTCGCAGCTGCAGCTGCGAGGCGCTGTACCTTCAGAACGGGCATGAACCGTGGAGGCGTGGGATCCATGCCCGCAGGTCATGGTTCTCGAGGCCGTCCAGGGTCAGCGGGCACTCACTGCGCGGCTGCGCATCTTGACGGACTCGCCGTCGCTGAGGATGCGGCGCACATCGTCCGGCCTCTTGGCGGTGAGCAGCTCGTCCAGGCACAGCGGATCAGCGAGGATGCCGGCCAGCGCGGAAACGATGACGAGATCTGCGTGCTCATCGGTGGCCGCGAGTCCGATGAGCAGCTTGACGGGATCGTACTTTGCATGCCCGAAATTGACCGGCTCAGCCAACCGCACGAAGCTCAGGCCAGTGTCGTAGACATTCTTCGAGGGACGGGCATGTGCAAGGGCGATTCCGGGCGCCACGACGATATAGGGCCCGTGCTTGTCGACTTCTTCGATCATCTGGCGGGTGTAGCCACGATTTGCCACACCGGCCATCTCAAGACCCTTCCCGGCCAGCTGAATCGCCTCGTGCCAGTCGTCGGCATAAGCATCCAGGGCAACGGCTGCATCCGGCATCACCATTGAAAGAAACATTTGAGTGCCTCCACATCATCGTGGTCCGGCCGGAATGTCACCGACCGGTTAACTAATTGCTACGAACGTGTTACACACTAGCCGTTGTCCCTGGTCACGGCAACCAGGACCCGGCATTCGATGACCGTCCGAAATCCTGCCGAGCACGGTGGGCAAGGCCTGCGCTAGGTCATCGGATCATGTCGTGGCAGGATCGGCAGGTGCGCTCCGGAAGGCGCTCAGGAGGGGCCGATGAGCGACGCATTCGTTCCCGTACGCGGTGCGGCGCGCGTCTCTGCGGCGGATCGTCAGCAGCTCGCCGAATCCCCGGTGAGTCTGCGTCGCACCCTCGGGCTGTTCTCGGGCCACCGGCTCCGGCTGGCCGGGGTGCTGGCCATCATCGTTGCGGCCTCGGTCGTCTCGCTGGCGCAACCATTCCTGCTGCGCGCCATCATCGACACTGCCCTGCCGCACCATGACAATGTCCTGCTGGTGCGGCTGGTCGCCGGGATGATCTTCATCGCGGTGGTTTCCGGGGTGCTCGGAGTGTGGCAGACCTGGTTGGCCTCGGTGATGGGCGAGAACGTCATGCACAACCTGCGCGTGCGTGTCTTCGAGCACCTGCAGTACCAGTCCATCGCCTTCTTCAAGCGCACCCGAGGCGGGGAGATCCAATCGCGCCTGCTGCAGGATGTCGCCGGACTCCAGACCGTCGTCACCACCACTTCGACATCGATCGCCTCCAACGCCACCACCACGGTGGCAACCGCGGTGGCAATGATCGCGCTGAGCTGGCGTCTCTCGCTGATCTCGCTGGTGATCATCCCCCCGGCGGCTCTCATGACCCGTCAGGTCGCCCTGATGCGACGCGACGTCACCGCGCAACGACAGCGAGCACTCGCAGACCTGCACTCCCAGGTGGAGGACGCACTGAGCATCAACGGCGCCCTGCTGTCCAAGACGCTGGGCAGCGACCAGGTGGCCAGCGACCGCTTCGCCACCACCTCTGCCGAACTCGCCGACCTCGACGTGCGATCTCAGCTCGCCGGACGCTGGCGGATGGCCATGATGAGCATTCTGTTCGCCACGATCCCCGCGCTGCTCTATCTGACCGGTGCCTTCCCCGCTTTTTGGGGGGACATCAGCATCGGCACTCTGATCGCCTTCGCCAGCCTGCAGACCACCATCTTCCGGCCCGTCCAGGGTCTGCTCAACACCAGCGCGCAGTGGGTGGCCTCGATGGCCCTGCTGAGCAGGATCTTCGGATACCTGGATCTCCCGGTGGAGGTGACCGAACCCGACCATCCGGTGACAGTGGAGCTGGCACGGGTGCGGGGTGAGGTGCGCTTCGCGCATGTCTCCTACCGCTTCCCCGACGGCGAGAGGGATGCGCTGAGCGACATCGATCTGCGGATCGAGCCAGGCCACTCGCTGGCTGTGGTGGGCGAGACCGGTTCTGGAAAATCCACGCTGGCCTCGCTGCTGGTCAGACTCGCCGATCCCACCAGCGGCCAGGTGCTCGTCGACGGTATCGACCTGCGGAATTTCGCGAGCGCGGATCGATCAAGAATCATCGGCATGGTCACCCAGGAGACCTACCTCACGCACACCACCATTGAGGAGAATCTGCGGCGTGCCGCACCCGGCGCCACCGATGACCAGCTGCGCCGGGCGCTGGAGGCAGCTCAGCTCGACGAGGTGATCGCGGCCCTGCCCGATGGCATTGAGACGGTGGTCGGTGCCCGCGGGCACCGGTTCAGCGGCGGTGAGCGCCAACGCCTGGCGATTGCCCGGACCCTGCTGGTGAACCCACCCATCCTGGTGCTGGACGAGGCCACCTCCGCGCTGGACAACGACACCGAACGCGAACTGCAGACGGCCCTGAACGAGCTGATGGCCGGACGCACCACCCTCACCATCGCCCACCGCCTGAGCACCATCAAGAACGCCGACGAGATCATCGTGCTCGACCATGGCCGCATCGCCGAACGCGGCAGCCATGCCGAACTGCTCGCCGCGGCCGGGAAATACGCCCGGCTCGCCGGCTGAACCCAACTCATGGCTGGGCCCTCACCGGCTCAAAGCGGCGTCACAAGTGCCCTTCCTAGTTTCAGGACTGTTCGAGACGCAGATCCGGGTTCTCCGTAGCCGCCCGGCATCAAGGGACCGTCCCGATGGGAAGAGTGGTCATGATGTCCAAGAGAAGTCGGACACAGCACAGCGGGGCGGGGCTCCGCACCGCCAAGATGGTTGCCGGACTGCTCGTCATCGGCTGGGTGGCCACGATTGCCGTACTGCAACCCTGGTCAGCCTCCCGGGCGGCGGCCACCACCCTCAATTCAGCGGTCTCTGACGCAGTCAACCAGGCATCGAACCAGGGCATCACCCAGTACGTCTCGATCATCGACCGCTCCACCGGGAAGGTCCTCTACTCCACCTCCAACGCCACCACGCCCGTTGCGAGCGAGTCCATCGTCAAGCTCTACATCGCAGTGTGGTGGCTGCACCAGACCAATGGCAATGCCGCTGCGGTGTCCTGCGGAGACATCGGATACATGGTCCGTGAGTCCGATGACGACACCGCCACGAGCTGTTGGCGTCAGGACATCCTGTCCGATGTGTCGAGCTGGTACGGACTGACGAATTCCTACAACAATCCCAGCGACTGGACCTACTGGGGTGCCGCCCACATTTCCGCGGCCGATGTGGCGACCCTGCTGTACAGGGCAGCAAATGATCCGCTGGTGGGCGACTGGCTCACCACCCAGATGGGTCAGACCACGTCGATCAGCGCCGACGGCTACGACCAGGACTTCGGCTTCCGTGCCATCACCGGCGCTGAGAGCAAGCAGGGCTGGGACAATGACGGCTATTGGCTGCCCGAGACGGGGATGATCCACACCGCCGGCTATGTCGGCAATGTGGCCGCGGTCGTCCTGCAGATGGGCGACCTCGCCACGCAGGAAGATCTCATGCACACCACCTCCACGGCGACGGCCCAGGCCATCGCCGACAACAGCCAGCAGCCGGCAACGATCTCGACCAATCAGTCCACTCAGTCAGCAGCCTCCACCGTTCCGCCGAGCGCATCCACCTCGTCCACTGCTGCTGCGAAGGCCCAGGCGGCCAATGCGATCTCGACGAAGGTCACGACATCCTCACCAGCAGCCCAAGAAGACTTCTGGGCCAGTGTGCGCGCTGCGGTTCACCGGATCGTCGGGAACATTCTCGAGAAGCTCTGAGCTGTCCGCCTGGTGAAACCGGGCTCTCAGCAGGCGCCTGTCCGGGGGCGATGCATTTCGTACGGCTGCGGGTTGCAAGGCTGAGGGCCTCCCAAGATCGGCTGGGCGTGTCATCATCGAGAGAAGGTGGAGATCGTCGACAGCGATGTCGGGATCATCACCGCCGGATTGCGCTGCAGGCACCGATTGGGTACCCAATTGATCGCCCGGCAGCCCTGAACACATGAACGGCCCTGACCGCTAGGTCAATGCCGCATGGACAGCATAGGAGCGATCGTGACTGCCTGCATCTTCGTCTCTCCCGCCGAGGAATCCGCCGGCGCCGCCCGTGCGGATCGCCTGCATCCGGTGGATCCGGCGGCACCCCAGATTCCTGTGACCGATCTCGGCGTCACCCGCGGGGATGGCATCTTCGAGGTGATCGGTGTCAGATCTGGCCACCCTCTGATGCTGGAAGCCCATCTGCACCGGCTGGCCAATTCCGCCGTCATGCTCGACCTTCCGACCCTCGACCTCGAGGCGATCCGCGCTGCCGTGCTGCAGGTCATCGAGTCCGACGGGCTCCTTGTCGAGTCGTCGGTCAAGGTCGTGGTGACCCGCGGCGTCGAGGGCACTGGCGTGCCAATCTGCTGGGTGCTCTCTTCCCCGGCCGAGGACTTCAGGAAGGATCGCACCGAAGGAGTCCGGGTGGTGCTGCTGGACCGCGGCTACCCGCATGACATCGCAGCTCGGGCACCATGGCTGCTGACGGGAGCCAAGACGCTGTCCTATGCAGTCAACAAGGCCGTGCTGCGCGAGGCTGCGCGGCGCGACGCCGACGATGTCATCTTCACAAGCTCAGATGGCTATCTGCTCGAGGGACCCAGCTCGAACCTCATCGCAAAATTCGGCTCCCGCATCTGGACGCCCGCCCCGGCGCAGGGCATCCTGCGCGGCACCACCCAGGCGGCGGTTTTCGAGGTGTTCAGCGAACTGGGATTCTCCACCGCCGAGGTGCTCATGATGGTCGACCAGGTCGTCGACGCAGATGCGCTGTGGCTGGCCTCCTCCACCCGGCTGCTCGCACCGGTGCGTGCGGTGGACGGTCACGAGATCGCCGTTGACCACGAGCTCAGCGACGCCGTCAACGAGTCGCTGCTGTCCGGCACGCGATGATCCCTGGCCAGAGTTCCACCTTGTCCGGGTTTGACGGCCGACACCGTGACCGATTTGCCGCGCTGTCATTCACTCGTCGAACTGCCTGCCGAGCCGACGGACACGCCCACTAGCATCTACCGGGTTCGCCCGGGTGGTACAACCCCGGTCACCCGCGTCGTGACGGCGCATTCTTGTGATGCCTCGTGCACGTGATGCTCCGTCATGGCGCACAACTGCCAGGAGTGTCATGTCCTTGTCCCACCAGCCTGCCGATGTGCGCAGCTCCCGAGTGTCGGCGCGCAGTGTGGCCGTCATGGCCGTATTCATCGCGCTGAGCGCCGTAGGTGCCCTCATCAAGATCCCGAGTCCGGCGGGAACCGTCGCCTTCGATTCGGCGCCCGGATACTTCGTGGCGCTGGCCTTCGGCGGCCCGATGGGCTTCGTCGTCATCGCGCTGGGCCACATCCTCACCGCTTCGATGGCCGGATTCCCCTATACCCTGCCCGTTCACCTGGCGATTGCCGTGGGCATGGGCATCTGCGCATTGCTGCTGCGCTGGATCGGCCACCGCGGTGGCCTGCTGAATCTGGTGATCGGCGGCGTTGTCGCGGTGCTGTTCAACACCTTTGCGCTGGCTCTGGTCGTGGTACCGACCGGCGGTTGGGGCGCCTATGTGGCCGTCATCCCATCGCTGCTGGTGGGTGCGATACTCAATGTCGCCGTAGCTTCGATCGCCTGGCGCTCGCTGCGCGGCACGCGTCTCGTTGACTGATCCTGTCGGCCGGCCAGACACCGCGAACGGCGCCGCCGCGTGGGGACAGGTCGACATCGAGGGGCTCGGCTACTGCTACCCCCGCAGCGACCGATCCACCCTCAACGGGGCGACGGCACAGCTCGTGGCAGGCAGTTTCACTGTCGTGATGGGACGGGCGGGGTCTGGAAAGTCGTCCCTGCTGATGACTCTCAATGGCGTGATCCCCCAATTGCTCGGCGGCCGATTGAGTGGCCGCATCCTCCTTGACGGAGCTGATCTGGCAGAGCACCGGGTGCAGGCGATCACCCGATGTGTCGGCCTGCTGCAACAAGATCCCGAGGCGCAGGTGCTTGGGCGGACCGTCCTGGAGGATGTCGCCTTCGGCCCACGCAACCATCAGCTGCCGCGCGCCGAGATCCTCGATCGGGTGCGCGAATGCTTGCAATTGGTGAGTCTGAACGACATGACGGACCGCGTCACCAGCAAGCTGTCGGGTGGGGAGCTGCAGAGAGTAGCGCTGGCTGGGATTCTCGCCATGAAGCCGCAGGTCATCTGCCTGGACGAGCCCGCGTCCCAGCTCGATCCCGCTGGGCGACGACAGGTCTATGCGGCCGTCGATGCCCTTCGCCACCAACGGCATTGCACCCTGGTCGTCGCCGAGCACGAACCCGCCGATGTGATCGGGCGCGCGGATCAGCTGGTTGTGCTGGACAAGGGCGCAGTGGCTTGGCAGGGCAGGCCGGAGGATTTCTTCCGTGACCCGACGCTGGTTGGGACACTTGGCATCAAAGCGCTTCCCATCACCCGCATCTTCGAGCCACTGGTTGCCCATCGGCTGCTCAGCGCCGAACAGATGCCGCTGGATGTCGCCAGCGCCGAAGCCGTGTTGCACACGCTCTCGGTGGTACGAGGCAGGGATGTGCGGCCTCCTGCTCCTGCACAGGTGGCCCTGTGCAATGAAGTGGCCCTGTGCGATGAAACCGTGCAGGATCGTTTTCCGGATTCCCCACCCCCCGACAGGGCCCTCCCCGGTGATCAGCACGTTTCCAGGTCACCAGAGACGGTCGGGATCAAAGGATTGCGCCATGTCTTCTCCAATGGGGTGATCGGTCTCGACGGGGTCGACCTGCACATCGAGGCTGGCGATTTCGTGGCCCTGGTCGGGCCGAACGGCGCGGGCAAGACCACCCTCGTGCGCCACCTCAATGGGCTTCTTCGCGCCGCTCCGGGACGGGTGAGGGTCAACGGCGCCGAAGTTGCTGACCGGCCGGTGCATGAGTTGGCGCACCAGGTGGGATTCGTGTTTCAGAATCCGGACCACCAAATATTCTGCCGTACGGTTGCCGAAGAAGTCGGCTACGGACTCAGGGTCGCCAAGATCCCCCATGATGAGGTACGACGCCGGGTCGGCGAGGTCTTGGAACTGGTCGGGCTGGCTGCGGTGCGTGAGGATCATCCGCTGGTTCTCAGCCGGGGCCAGCGGCGCCTGGTGGCGGTCGCCTCGGTGCTGGTGCTCAGACCTGGCATCCTGGTGCTCGACGAGCCCACCACCGGTCAGGACGTGCCGGGAACCGACGCGCTGATGACAATTGTCGGCCGGCTCAATGCCGATGGCACGACCGTCATCATGGTCTGCCACGACATGGATCTGGTCGCTCACCACGCCCGGCGCGTCGTGGCCATGGACAAGGGACGTGTCGTTGCCGATGGCCCCACCGCCGAGGTGCTCAGCGACACTTCCTTGTGGGAGCGCGGGGTGCTGGCACCCACCCAGCCCGTCGAACTGTGCCATCGATTGTGGCCAGGCTCCCCAGCGCTGCTGGACGAGGCCACCCTGGGCCGTCATCTCCTGGCCGAACTTCTCGGGAAAGGCCCATGAACCGGCTCACACGTCTCGACGTGAGGACGAAAACCCTTGTCTTCGTGCTGCTGGTGGTCCAATTCCTGGTGGTCGACCATCCCGCCTGGAACGGCCTGCTGTTCGCCGCGATCCTCATTGCGCTGCTGATGTGCCGGGCTCCGCTTCGTGGAACGGTCCAGGCGCTCCGGCCGCTGATGAGCCTGTTCGTCTTCGTCGCCGTCTTCGCGCTGTTCACGCCGCCGCGCTTCCACCACGCCGGACACACCACGGTGCTGTTCAGCCTCTCGGGACTGCACGCCACCACGGGAGGGTTGCTCACGGGCGTCGGCTTCATCATCCGGATCCTGGCGCTGGTGGTACTCACCGGCGCCTATCTCGGCTCGACGGATGTCGATGAGCTGCTTCGTGGCCTGGACTGGGCGCATGCGCCCTATTGGCTGGGCGTGCTGGTGACGACCGCGATCAGCTTCGTACCCACCATGACGCGCCGCAAGGATCTGGTCTGGGACGCCCAGCGGGCACGCGGTGCCGACCCCGCCAGACACGGGCCCTTCGGTGCGGTCCGCGCCTTCATCCCGATCATGATTCCACTGCTGACTTCGGCGATCACAATGGCTGATGCCCTCTCGGTGGCGCTCACCAGCCGTGGCTACGGAGCGAGCGCGCGGATGACCCCACTGCGCGATCTCCGTTGGCACTGGTGGGACACCGCAGTCAGCGCCACAGCAGTGTTCGCCTGCGTGGCCTGGTTATGGGCCCGCTTCGTACTCGGCCTCGGGCGCATCTGATCAGGCCAGCCGGGCCACCAGGTGGACTGGCAGATCGGACGGCGAGTTTGTCACCGCTGTGACAAGCTGTGTTATGGCCGCCACATCGCCCGGCGCGCAACTCACCAGCACAGCGCTCGCCGGGCCGCCGGAATCCTGCCGCGCCACTAGCGCCGGTTCCTCCCAGCACACGTCCAGACCGGCAGACGCCGCCAGCTGGGGCACTTCGAAGGCAAGACCGCGCGAACCCACCGGCAGCATGTCGTGGGCAAGACCGCTGGCTGCGACAGCCTGCACCTGCGCCACCGAGACCTGCTGGGGATGTCCGATGAAGATGTCCTCATCTGGCGCGGAGACCGGCAGTCCGAGGCACAGCACCGCATCGCCGGGCCACCCACCGCCCGACAGCAGGTCCTCGGGCCTGCGGAGCCGTCCGAGCACCACGGTTCCCACCCCGGTGGCCCGGGTGGGGACATTCTCCTCGGTGCTGCCACCGACCGCGTCACCTGGGATTCCCACCTGTCCGGCCAGCCGCACCATCTCGTCGATCATCGCCCGTCCGGTCGGATCCATCTCGACGCACAGTGTGTCGATGACCATCATCGGCCGGGCCCCGGAGCACAGCACCTCCAGCAGTGGCACCCGCAGCGCGAAGTGCGCTGTGGTCACGGCATCGACAGCCACGCTGTCGTATTCCTTGGGCCCAATCCCGCCGCATGAGTCACAGGCGATGACCAGATCGTCGAACAGCATCAAGTCCCTGATCCGCCGCACGCTTCCTCCGCTCTCAGTTCGGTAGTGGTGCCTGACTTGCAGATTCATGCAGCCCAGATCGATCAGTGCGATCCCTGGGTGAACGACATCATGAACGTTCCGCATCGCACATGTCGCGTCGTGGGCTCTGCAGATGTCCTCGATCTGAGCGTGACCATGCCGACAGGCAAACCAGTACTCTCCCTGCTCCCACCAAATTGTGCGCAGTGGGCTTGCCGTGAGGATCACGCAGGAATCCATCGTCACGGGCTTGATTCGCCGGATGGGCGGGAACAGTGTCTCACGAGCCTCACTGGCGCTGATGGACATGGAAATCAACCCTTGGCCCGGTCGGTCAGGCCCAGCAACCGCAACGCGATCCGCTGGCGCCGCGCCCAGCCACACCCGACGCTGCCCAACAACAGGTACCGTCCGAGCTCGGGCGTCACCCGCCCCGGGCCAGTCCCGAAGCTGCGGGTGAAACAGGCCTCACAAAGTACCGTTTTCAAGCACAGGAAGTCCCTCCGGCATCCCGGAATACCTGGGCTCGCAAACCTGTTGCCACTACCGTGGGACATGGCAGGGCTTCCCGACAAGGGGAAGCCGGCAGCATCCCAGACAACTTCTAAACGGACCAGACAGAAGAGAGATAAAACCAATGGCTGACGTCATCTCGAACGAGACTGTTTCCGCAACTTCGACTGGTGCGCACAGCACCCCGAAGCAGAACTCCGAAAAGGGCTTCGTCGCTTCTGACAAGCTCATCGCCTCGCTGCAGCAGGTGCTGGTCGACCTCATCGATCTAGCTCTTCAGGGCAAGCAGGCGCACTGGAATGTTGTGGGCACGAACTTCCGCGATCTCCACCTCCAGTTGGACGAGGTCGTCGAAGAGGCCCAGGAGCACTCCGACATCATGGCCGAGCGTCTGCGCGCACTGCATGCCACGGCTGATGGCCGCGCAGCGACGGTGGCCGCAACCACCAGCCTGCCGGCCTTCCCGGAGGGCGAGCTCGACACCCACAAGGTGATCGCCCTCATCGTCGAGCGCATTGACGACGCAGTCGCCACCGTGCGTGAGGTGCATGACTCGGTGGACGCCGAGGATCCGACTACCGCCGATCTGCTGCACACCATCATCGACGAGTTCGAGAAGCTGTCCTGGATGGTGAGCTCGGAGATTCGCACCGCCAAGTGAGCTTGGTGATTCACAGCAACTGATGGGTTCATCGCAACTGACCTGGTGAGGGGGCCCCCCCCCCCGGGGGGGGGGGGGCCCCCCCCCCACCCCCCCGCCGGTGGTGGCTCACCCCCCGCCGGGGCGCCGGCGAGCCCGCGCCGCCCCCCACCGGGGGGGGGG
>NZ_JBDNTB010000029.1:0-32226 GCF_047719395.1 Propionibacterium sp. | reverse complement strand
CCGCCCCCCCGCGCGCGCCCCAGCCCCGCCCCCACACCCCGGGTGCGGTCGTCCCGCCCCAACCCCCCCCCGCCCCCCGGCCGGCCCCCCCCGGGGGCCCCCCCCACCGGTCGGGCTGCTGATCGGCTGGCGGTGGGCCGCCGCGCTGGTGGGAACGGTGCTCGGCGCGATCGCGCTCCTGGCCTGGATACCGGTCTATCCGCCCGGAGTTCGCGGCCCGCGACCTTCGATCCGGCGCCGTGCGGGACTCCCGGCGCCACCACCCACGAAGAAGGGGCAGCGGCGCAAGCGCGAGCCGATCCGGCGTTCGATGTGGGTTTTCATCGCGCTCATCACGATCGCCTTCTCCGGACAGACACTGTCCTACTACGCCGTCACCGGCTGGCTGCCCACAGCTCTGATGGACATCCGCTCGATGAGCCAGCCCCAGGCCGGACTGGCTGCTTCCTTCTTCCAGTCCGCCGGGATCATCGGACCACTTCTGGTGCCCGTGCTCAGCAGCGCGCTGCAATGGTCTCCGCGGCGGATCGTGCTCGTGGTCGGGGCTGCCTGGGCGAGCCTTCCGGCAGGCATTCTGCTGGCTCCACAGCTGTGGCTGGTCTGGAACTGCCTGGGCGGTATGGCGCAGGGAGGGTTCTTCGCTGTGCTGATGGCTCTGCTGGTGCGCCGCTCTCGCAATGTCGACGAGAACCGCCAGGCCACGGCGGTGGTGCAGACAATCGGCTACTGCGTGGCCGCCACCGGCCCCGTCGTGGTCGGCTGGGTGCACGACAACATCGCAGGATGGGACGTCCCCTTCGCCATCATTCTGGTCGTCGTGCTGGTGATGGTCGCCTCAGCAACGATCGCGGTATGGCGAGGAATTGGCGATGAGGTGGTCTGAGCAGGCCGGCCGGCCCTGAGCTCACTTGACCGGCGATGGGCCGGGATGGCCCTCGAAGGCCTTCGGCCAGTCCTCGGCTCCGGGTGGCAGCAGCTCGGGATCGGCCTGCGCCACGAGCCGGCGCACCTCGTCCTTGGCGATCCCGATGGGCGAGTAGGGGTCGTGATCGTCCGGCTCGTCGTTCGCCATCAGCATCTTGTTCTCCTGGCGCCAGGCCTCCATCCTGGCCAGGATGATCCGCTTGTCGAGCTCGACGGCCTCGGCGTCGGCCCCGCGCACCACCTCCGCGGCCCGCATCCAGCCGTAGCCGCGGTTGATGGCCAGCAGGCCGGGGTCGATCGTCATGGAATCGTGCACCAGCACCTCAGGTGCGATGAGTACCGCACCTGTGCTCTCGGCGAAGCCGATCTCGTCGCGCACGGACTCGTTGGCACGGATGGAGTCGACCCGGTAGAGCACCGAGAGCAGGTCCTTGGAGCCGATTCCGGGTTCGGCCTGCATCCGGGGCGGACCCGCGATGATGACATAGGGCCTGGTCACGCCCAGATGAGCGACAGCCATCTCGACCGGCACATTCTCCCTGATACCGCCGTCGACATAGCTCTCGTCATCCATCTCGACCGACCTGAACACTCCCGGGATCGAGCAGGACGCCAGAACGCCCATCGATATGTCGAAAGTCCCCCCACCGATCGGTTCATCGTCCCGGTTCACGATCCGGCCATCCTCGCGCATGTAGCGCAGTTCGCCCGATTCCAGGCCGACGAAGGCGCAGCGCAGCACCATGCCCGAAGTCGTGACGTCCTCGGAGTGGAAGAAATCTCGCGACAGCAGCCGTTGCAGGATCACGCCGGGCTTGTAGAAGGAGCGCGAACTCTCCAGGCCGCGCCATGCCGATGTCAGATCGGCTCCGACCCGCCCGATGTGGGGCAGTTCGGAGAACAGCTGGTACAGCAGACCGGGCGACCATCCCACGGGCGCAGGCGGCTCCTCGGCCAGTGCCATAGCCACCGTCATCAGCTGCGGGGCCAGATTCTCGGTGCCGTCCTCCCCGGGAGGTTCCGGCAGTGGATTCACCGGCGGATCACCGGCCAGTGAGCGCAGGGGATGCGCGAGGATGCCCAGCACACCCGAGGGCTTCGCTGCCGAATCGGGTGATTCGCCGTCCGGCCCCATTTCTCCCTGCTCGACGTCAGCCTGACTGTCATCGGTCTGGCGCAAGCTGTCGAGCAGACCCGAATGGGTCTTCAGCCTGCTGAACCACTCCCGCTCGGCGAACATGTCCGAGCTGGTCTGCATCGACATCCACAGCCGGTCCACATTGTGAACCGCCTGCAGCTGCTTGGCAGGGTCACTCGACTGGGCAAGCAGTGCCCCGAGTATCGAGCCGGCGGAGGTTGCCGTGATCACCCTGGGGGCGATGTGCTCGCGCTCGTACAGATAGCGCAGCGCACCGATCTGGAAGCTCGCCTTCGACCCGCCGCCGCTCAGCACGAGGCCCTGCACCCCTTCGGTGCGCCCTGAGCGGCTCTTCGCATGTTTCCCCAAGGGCAGCGTGCCGAACCAGCCAGAACCAGACATGACCTCAGGGTAATGACTGCCTTTGCCGAACCGGTCGGACTGCATTCGCTGGACGGGACGGCGGAGCGCATGAGAGATACTGGCGCGTGTGAGTAGTTCGCCGCGCTATGCCGATCCGATCGATTTGAGCAAGTTCGCATGGCTGTCAATCGCGGCGGCGGTTGCCACGATCGCACTGAAATCGTGGGCGGCATGGATCACCGGCTCGGTGGGTCTGCTGTCCGATGCGATGGAGTCGGTCGTCAACCTGGTGGCAGCTGTCATCGCGCTCATCGCCTTGAAGGTGAGCATCCGCCCGCCGGACGACAACCACAACTTCGGGCATTCCAAGGCCGAATACTTCTCCGCCATCTGCGAGGGCATGATGATCTTCGTCGCGGCGGGACTGGTCATCTACACGGCGGCAGAACGGCTGGCCAATCCGCGTCAGACCGAGCAGCTCGGCATCGGCCTGCTCATCTCGCTGATCGCATCAGTGATCAATGGCATGGTGGGCACCATCCTGATTCGCAAGGGACGGGCGAAGCGGTCCGCGACCCTGGTCGCCGACGGGCAGCACCTGATGACCGATGTCGTCACCTCCGCGGCGGTGCTGATCGGTGTCGGCCTGGTGGCCATCACGCACATCCAGGTGTTCGACCCGATCGTCGCCATGCTGGCAGGTGTCAACATGGTGTGGACCGGATGGCGGCTGACCAGGCATTCCGTCGAAGGTCTGATGGACATCACACTCCCGCCCGATGTGGAAGCACGCATTGAGGGGGTTCTCGAGGGATACCGGGTGAAGGGCGATGCGGACTTCCACGCCGTGCGCACCCGCGAGTCGGGCAACCGCCGATTCATGGAGATGCACATGCTGGTGCCCGACGAGTGGAGCGTGAAGCGGGCACATGACCTGGCTGAAGCGGTCATCGACTCATTGGTGGCGGCCGAGCCGGATCTGAGGGTTTCGGTTCATCTGGAGCCGATGAGCGATCCGAAGTCCTACGAGGACATCGACGACGTGTGACCTGCGCGGCCATGCCTCGGTGTGCCCGTTAACCTGTGGCCCATGGCGATCATCGATCCCGGGGCTCCCCGTGTCGTCCCGGGTTGGGACGAGTACTTCCTCACCATCGCGCAGGCGGTGTCGCTGCGGGCCAAGTGCACCCGTCGGATGGTCGGTGCGGTGCTGGTGGGCCCCGACCATCGGATCATCGCCACCGGATACAACGGCGCAGCGCCCGGGCGTCCCGACTGCCTGGAGGGAGCCTGCCCGAGAGGACGGCTGCGTTACGACGAGATTCCCGAGCTGGGCGATTACGACCGTCCCGGCACGCCCGGTTTCTGCATTGCCATTCATGCGGAGGTGAACGCCCTGCTGTTCGCCACCCGTGACACCAAGGGCGCCACCGCCTATGTCACCGATCAGCCGTGCCCGGGTTGCCGCAAGGCACTGGCTGCGGCCGGCATCGTACGCGCCGTGTGGCCTGAGGGGGAACTGGACGAGGACGGCCTGGTCGATTTCGACCACTGAACAGACTGGTCGATGTCGACCACTGACTGCTGGAGGCGCTGCGAGCTCGTCTCAGGCCTTCTTGCCGGCCGTGCTCACGGCGTCTGTCTCGGGTTCGCCGCCGGGGATGATCGTGGTGATGCCGTAGTACTTGTAGAGGTCGGCTTCCTCGTCGGCGTCCAGGTGGCGGTCCGGATCGATCGTCGGCGCATCCTTCACGGTGCCCTCGGGATAGGGCACCCGGATACGCCCGGAGGCGATGTCTGCGTGGACCAGCGGCACGAAGTTCTCCTTGGTGCCGAACAGGCCGGTCTTCACCGTCACCCAGGTGGGCTGGCCCGTCTTGTCGTCCAGGTAGACCTGACCCACACCGCCGATCTTCTTGCCGTTCCGGTCGACCACCTCGGAGTTGTAGAGGTCGTCGAAGTTGTCATCCGGCATGAGCTGTCCTTTCCGCTTACGGCTGCTCACATGGCTGTCCGACCCACCGTATGCCACGAGCTCGTCTGAGGGGCAACGGTGCCCGCCCGGCTGGTGGAACAGGAGTCAGAGCTTGTTCAGCCATTCCTCGTCGTCATCAGGAGCCCGGTCCGGTGGAAGTGGCGGCACTCCCACACCGAAACGGCCCACCAGGATCCAGGCGATGGGGCCGGCAGCGGGCACCAGGACGACCAGGAGGGCCCACATCCATTTCGGCATTCCGGGCACGTCGAATTCGTCGGTCTGCACCAGATCGACGACTGCGTAGATCGTGATGGCCAGCAGCACGATCACGGGTAGGACGCGTGCCATGCACCAAGTTTAGGCCGATCACCCCGCACATACCGGATCGAAGGGGCACATATCGGAGCGAGGGGAATGCGTTGTGAAGTGGCAAGATCAGCTGGGGGAATTGTGCCCACCACGTTGTTGAGCACGCTGCATTCCACCGTTTCAGCTGACCTGGAGGACCCGCATGGCGACTGCTGCCGAATGGCTGGAGGGCGCTCGGCCGCGCACCCTCCCGACCGGGATGTCGCCGGTGCTGGCGGGCACTGCGATCGCCTGGTGGCAGGGCCATGCGCACATCGGCATCGCGCTGCTGTGCCTGGTGGTCGCCCTCGGGCTGGTCATCGGGGTCAACTTCGCCAACGACTACTCCGACGGGGTGCGCGGCTCCGATGAGAACCGGGTGGGGCCGCAGCGCCTGGTGGGCTCCGGAGCGGCACAGCCCAAGAAAGTGCGCGCGGCGGCATTCGGTTGCTTCGGCATCGCGGGCTCGGCTGGGCTGGTGGCGGTGATCCTCACCGGGCACTGGTGGTTGCTGGTGGTGGGCGTCGCCTGCGTGCTGGCCGCCTGGTTCTACACGGGCGGGCGCCATCCTTACGGCTATGCCGGGCTGGGGGAGGTCTTCGTCTTCGTCTTCTTCGGCCTGGTGGCCGTCGGTGGCACCGTGTACCTGCAGGCCGGAGGGGTGCCCGCACCGGGATGGGCTGCGGCCTGCGGCATCGGGCTGCTGGCTTGCGCGGTGCTGGTGACGAACAATCTGCGTGACATCGCAGGTGACACGGCATCGGGCAAGCGCACCCTGGAGACCAGGCTCGGGGACTCCGCCACCCGCTGGCTGTATGTGGTGCTGGTGGCGATCGCGGCCGTGAGCGTGGTCGTGGTGGCTGCGGGTACCACCTGGTGGGCGCTGCTCGGCCTTGCATGCCTGCTGCTGCTCGCGCCGGCCTGCCGGTCGCTGCTGGCCGGAGCCAATGGCATGGCCCTGGTCGTCACCCTCAAGGCCACCGGTCAGGGCGAGCTGTTGTACGCGCTGGGCCTGGTGGTGGGGGTGGGCATCGCCAAGCTGCTCAGCTGAGCCCTGTCAGCTGAGACCTCGCAACCATCCGCGCAGCGCCCAGGTGGCCCGGGTGTCGTCCTCGTTGTACTCCAGCAGCCGGCGGCGGAGCGCCTCCCGTTGGGCTTCATCGGTGGCATTGACCGCGGCAGCGAACCAGTGCTGCGAGTTCAGCCCGCCGGGCTCGGCGTCGCGCCAGTGGAAACCGGCGCCGTACTGCGCGACCGCTTTCAGGCCCACTCCGTGGGCGCCGAAGATGTTGCGCTTGACCACTCCGAACAGGTCGGAGAAATTGCTGCGGGTGAACTCGTGGGCGACGCGCAGGGTGTTCGGCAGCCGGCCCGCGGCGGCGATCCGCCTGATGTGCACCACTTCGAAGTCCGAGTAGTGGTACACACGGGCCTGCGGATGGTTCTCCAGGCAGTGCACCAGCCAGGTCATCGCCTCTTCCGCGAGTTCTTGCTCCTCGGCCCTGTCGAGCAGAGTGAAACGCGAGAAGTGCACATAGTGCGGGCCGTCCGGATCGTCGGGATCGTCCACCAGAAAGCCCCACAGATAGACCCTGTCGCGCACCGAGGTCTCGATGTCGAGGTCGAGCGACCAGCCAGGCTCTGGCAGCTCGATGTGGCCGCTGATGATTCTCTGCAGCTGCTGGCCGTGTGCCAGCAGCCCTGCCCGCCGCGCTGCCAGGCGCACCCTGTCCTCCGCACCCGGACGGTGCTGCACCTCGGGAAGGTATTCCGGAAGCAACGCCTCCAGATCGGTGGTGGCGAGCTGACGGGTGGTGGTGATACCCATCGACCTCAGCACGCTGATCTCGCGTGGATCCAGCCGGGCCTTGTCGATCTGCAGGCTGAGGTCTTCAGGATCGAGGCGATGGCGGCAGGCGGGCCACCACCGGCAGCTCTCGCATTCGCCCACGACCACGGGATTGACGGTGGGTGGGGGATCCTCCGGCGACCCATGGCGTTCCATCGCCACCTTGGCGATGTGCAGACGGAAGGCGAACTCGTGGTCGTAGCGCTCCAGGGCACTGTGCAGACGCCAGCCCCGTTCGGCGGAGCGCGCATAGGTGCGCAACTGCCTGGCCGTCAGGTCCACCCATGAGATCATCGTCTCGCCCGCCGGCGGCAGGCCGCCCCTGCTGTGCTTGCGGAGCCTCCAGAGACCGTCGTCCTGGGACGCCCGGTCGATGCCGATCACACCTCCGCGCGGGCTGGCGGAGGCCCACCCGGCGGCCTGCAGGATGCGCCAGTGATGCGCCAGTTGCAGCAGGTCGGGCTCGCGGCGGGCACGCACGCGGACTCCCGGCAACTGGCGGCGAGTCATCCCGTGACCGAGGGGCGTGCACCGCTGGAACTGCTCACCGCCTCCGGCTTCCAGCATCCTGTGACGCCGGACCAGCACGGGAAGGTAGCCGGGCGAACCGTCCTCGCGGGCAGGGCCGAGCACCAGGAGGTCGGGGGAACCCCTGCGGTGGCCTGGCGCGTCAGCCAGCAGAGCGGGAGCCAGGATGATCGGGGCAGAGCTGGCCACGGCCTCGGCCGTCGCACGGGCCCGCGTCGGCAGGTCGCTCGATGCGAGCTGCCGTAGATCCCTCGTGCCTGGCTGCGCGGCCAGCAGAGCACACACCTGTTCGGCGAAGGCTGTGGAGGAACGGTCAGGAGCTCCAGCGCCGTCGGCGGCGTCCTGGACGGCCCCCGGTGCACCATCAGGCAGCTGAACTGTCTCGTCGAAGCGGTTCTGCGTCTTGACAGGGCAGCTGCAGGCAGCTCGTGGCCCCAGGAAGAAAGGACTTCCAGCCTCGGGTCCGGCGTGTGATCTGGGGGCTCCGGTCAGTTCAGCTCCTGCGTGTCGAAGGTACTGCCGGGCCATCGGTCATTCCGCCCATGCCCTGTGCAGTGCGACGATCCCGCCGGACAGGTTGTGCCATTCCACCTCGGCCCAGCCGGCGGTGGCCATCATGTCGGCGAGCTCGCGCTGGGACGGCCAGGCCAGGATGGTCTCTGCCAGGTAGTCGTAGGATTCCGGATCGGAGCTGATCCGGCTGAGCAGCGGCATCACCTGCCTCAGATAGGTGTCCTGGTAGAGCTTGCGGAACGGACCCCAGACAGGCGCTGAGAACTCGCAGATCACCACGCGTCCACCCGGGCGGGTCACCCGGCGCAGCTCCCGCAGTGCCCTGGCGGTGTCCTCGACATTGCGCAGCCCGAAACTGATCGTCACCGCATCGAAGACGCCATCGCGGTAGGGCAGCTGGGTTGCGTCCCCGCGCACGAAGGACAGCCCGGGCTGGCGCTCCTTGCCGGTGCGCAGCATTCCCATGGACAGGTCGGTGGGGAAGACGGTGGCGCCCGCGGCCGCGAAAGGCGCCGAGGACGTGCCCGTGCCGGCGGCCAGATCGAGGACGTACTCGCCGGGATGCGCATCGACTGCACGGACCACTTCGCGGCGCCACGCCCGATCCTGGCCCAGACTCAGCACATCATTGAGCAAGTCATAGCGCGGGGCGACTTGGTCGAACATTCCGGCCACCTGATCGCGTTTCTTGTCCAGGGTCGCTCTTCTCAGCACGCATTTATTCTGTCAAACCCGCCTGGACTGATCGGGGTGGGGCCTGATTGTGGACCATTCGGAAATGGCCCGCGGCTGACAGTCGCGAACGGACCCAGCTGGGTCCAGCAGCCCGTTTGCACCACAATGGGGCCCATGGCGAGGCGCGCAACAGTCCTGAAGATCAGCAATTTGGTGAAGAAATATGGTGAACACACTGTTCTGAGCGGTTTCAACCTGGAGGCGCACGAGTCGGAGGCGATCGCGCTCACCGGGCGCAATGGCTCAGGCAAATCCACTGTGCTGCGCTGCATCATCGGCTCCGACAAGCCGACCGACGGGCAGATCGAGGTGCTCGGCACCAAGGCCAAGGACACCGACCCCGAGTTCCGCCGCAATGTCGCCACCGTCATCGACGACCTCGACTTCTTCCCCGATCTGTCCGTGGTGGAGCACCTGGACCTGCTGGCCCGTGCGCACGGCCTCGAGGACACCGACGAACTCGTCGATTCCATCCTGGAGGAGGTCCAGTTGGTGGCGCAGTCGGGTCAGTTGCCGGGCACGCTGTCCAGCGGCCAGCGCCGGCGGCTGGCTCTGGCCACCGCCTTCGTGCGTCCCAAGCGGCTGCTGGTGCTCGACGAACCCGAGCAGCGTCTCGACCAGGAGGGCATCGCCTGGTTGGGTCAGCGTCTGAAGCACGAGAAGGACGACAACGGCCTGTGCATAGTGATGGCCTCCCACGAGCCATCCCTGGTCGCGGCGGTCGGTGCGCGCATCGTGCGGCTCGGCGCGCCCGAGAAGGTCACTGAATCCCTGGCTGAGCCTGGGCAGCCCGCATGAGCCGCAAGAAGAATCGCCGCAGGAGCACGCCCAAGGCCACATCCCCCCGCCCCGGCCGGCAGGACGGCCAGCACAGCGGGCCGGTCCAGCCTGAAGCTCCCGCTGCGCTGGAAGTGGTCCACGAGTACGACTTCGTCGACGTCGGCTTCGACGGTCAGGGCCGGGTCGACGAGCGCCAGCTCATGCTGCTGGTCAAGGACTGGCGCAAGGGGCGGGCCACCCGCACGCTGTGGGACGTGCTCACCGACGGCTATGTCGCGCTGTTCTCGGTGGTCGTCATCGCGGCCATGGTGATCTCGGCCATCCGCACCGCCCAGCACCAGGCATCCGGCTGCTCCACCGAGGGTTGTGGCACCGCGCGGGAGTTGCTGCCCTGGCTGGTGATGGCCGGGATGTGGGCCGCGGCGCTGGCTGCGAGCCGGATCTTCGGGCCCGTCGTGGCTTCGGCAGCCGAAGGTTTCTGGCTGTTGGACGCGCCACTCCGCAGGTCGAAGATATTGGCGAAGCGGCTGTGGATGATGGTCATCGGAGCCGGCCTGCTGGGTGCTGCTGTCGCGGTGCTCGTCACCGCCCTGACCGGCCTGGACACGCCCTCGGTGGTGGCCTGGACCTGCGCCATCGGGATCACCGCGGCGGGCTGGGTGGCCTTCGCGGCGGCAGAGCAGGGTGCAGAACGCACCGTGCTGGTGCGCGCCGCGCAGATCGTGGTGGGTGCGCTCGCCGTGGTCGTGCTGCTGGCAGTCATCGGCACGGCGAGCGGCTGGTTCGGTCTGGGTATCGCCTCCGGCCAGACCATGTCATTCGCGATGGCGGTCGGAGTCATCGGCCTGGTGCTGTGCGTCCTCGCTGCGTTGATCGCCTGGCGCCGCCTCGACCAGGTGGGACGCAGCCAGCTCGTCAACGGGGGCGAACTGGTCTCAGGCATGCAGGGCGCAGCCTTCGCCCTTGATTTCGCGCTGATGCGCGACATCCTCGTGGAGCGCCGCAACCAGCAGCGCGGGCAGGTGACCCCCAAGCGCGGACGCGGGCTCGGCACCCGTGCCCTGGTGTGGCGCGATGTGCAGCGCCTGGGACGCAATCCCGCCCCGTTGGTCACCCTTGCGGTGAGCGTCGTGGTGCCCTATGCGCTCGTCTCGCTGGGCCTGGTGGCGCTCGCGCCGTCCATCTCGGCGCTGGTCATGGTGGCCGTGATGGTGCCCTTCATGGATTCCATGCGTGTACTCAGCCGTACCAAGGGTCTGGCCCGGCTCTTCCCGGTGACCGATGCCCAGCTGCGCTCTGCAGCGACCGTCGTGCCGGTGGTGCTCGCGGCGATCTGGGCGATCCTCGTCAGCCCCGCATTCGTCTTTCCGCTGGCGGGGCGCAATGCCGGAACCATCGAACCCAACCACCTGCTCTACGGCGTTCTCACCGCGGCGGCTGGCCTGCTCGGCGCCATCCGCTGGGTCACCGCCAAGTCGGCGAACTACAACGCGCCGATGGTCGCCACCGGCGCCGGCGCCGTGCCGCCCGGCCTGATGTTCAACCTGGTGCGCGGCATCGACATCGTCGTGGTGGTCACCTTCCCGCTGGTGATGGGCTGGACGCCGCTGGTGTCCATGGCGATCGCGTTGATCGCCTGGATGCTGCTGCGCAGCGGCGGCATCAACCAGCAGGAGATGCTGGAGGCCTCCGAGGAGTCGCGCAAGGAGCTCGCCAAGATGCGCGAGGAGAAGCGCAATGGCACCGCCGGCGGTGGCCGTACCAAGCAGGTGATCACCCGGTCTGGTTCGGGTCAGCCCCGCAGGCGGCCGCCGCTGCGCACCAAGTAGGCAGTGGGAACGACACTGCTGGGAACGAAACTGCCGGGACGGCACCCAGGTCCACAGGCGGCGGTGGGCGAGGAAACACGGCAGCAGCAGAAGGACAGCGCAGCCGCAGAGCGTTGCCTCAGGCGCCGCCACAACCACCTGGCCACCGCCTTGACAGGCCGGTAGTGGCCCACGTGACGCGGAGGGATACCTACTGTCCTCGCAGGATCTGGCGCATCTGGGCGAACTTCATCTCGGTGGAGACCAGCTTGTTGTGGGGCAGGGTGGTCGCCGAGACGGATGCCGAGGCGTACATGGTCAGCTCCGTGCGGGGCTCATGGCGGTGCACCGTGCGCTGCGAGACGAACCACTCGCCGTCACCCTGCGCATCGATCCAGCCCACCGGTGCGGTGAAGTGGCCGCGCTCCAAGTGCTCCTCCTCGGCGATGATCCTCTGTGCCCTGGTGCTCGGCGAACCCACGACGGAGGCCAGCGGGTGCAGGGCGGCGGCCAGCCCCAGTGCGCTGATGCCCGGGTGGGCGACTCCGCAGATGTCGGTGGCGAGGTAGAGCATGTCGGGCAGAGTGGACACCAGGGGCGCCTCGGGCACATGCATGCCGGTGAAGTAGGGGCGCAATGCCGTGCTCGATGCTTCCACGGCCAGTCGGTGCTGATGCATCCTCTCCACCGAGGACAGCAGGGTGGCGATCCGCGCCTGGTTCTCCACGCTGCCCAGGCGTTCCAGACCTCCGGCCAGCACCCGCGAGGTGGTCAATCCGCCCTGGCGGCGCAGCATGACGTCGGGCGTGGCGCCCACTGCGTCGTCCACCAGATAACAGGTGCATCCGCCGTAGTTGAGCAGCCATTGGTGCAGGATCCAGGCCATCGAGATTTCGGTGCCTGCGATGGCTTCCAGATCGCGGGCCAGCACCACCCGTTCGGCATCGCCGTGCTGCAGGCGTTCGCTGGCGTGAGCGACGAGGTTCAGCCAGTCAGCGCCGCTCACCTCACCGTCCTCGAAGTAGAGGCCCTGCGGAGCCTGCGGAACGGGCTGCCGGGGTGGCATTTCCGGGTTGACGCGGTCGTAGCCGAGCTGGGTGATCCAGCTCACGCCATCGCGCCGGCCGATGATGATTTCAGGGACGACGAAGACGGGCTCGGTGTTGGCATGCTTGTCGTAGACGAAGGCACCATAGGCGAGCGGTCCGGTGCCGAAACGCCCGGGCATCTCGGTCTCGTTCTCGACCTTGGCCGAGAACTCAGCCCACCAGGCATCCGCCTCGGCCATGTCGTGGCCTTCCATGCGGGCGATCTCGCCAAGTGCCACGAAACCGTCGGCGCCACGCATGAAGGCGGCCGCCGAATCGTCGATGTATCTGGTGAGTGGTCCCGGATCAGGGATGGCGATGGTGCTGGCGTGCAGTCGCGACGATCCGGGATTGATGATCACCCGACGAGGTTAACCGACCGGCGCCGGTCTTGCGGTGGGGTCCGTCAGTCCTCAGCCCTCAGCAATTCTGTCCATCGGCTCCGCAATCACCACAGGGGACCCGCTGGAAATGCCGACCCTGGGGCCCATAAACTGGCCGGGCAAGGGGTTCTGCCCGCACAGAGGCGGCGAACCGGATGCATGTGAGACGCAAATGCATGGCGGACGGAGATGTCATGGAGCACGAGGCGGTGCACGAGGCCGGCCGGGAGGCTGCGCCTGCCGGATTGGCATCTGTCCTGCTGGCTGAAGAAGGCTCCGGGGATGAAGCAGCCTCCTTCCCCTGTGAGGGTGACGTCATCGTCGTCGGCGCCGGCCCGGCCGGGTCATCGACGGCCGCCTTCCTCGCCCAGCGCGGCTTGGATGTCGTGCTGCTGGAGAAGTCACACTTCCCCCGCGAGAAGGTGTGCGGCGACGGGCTCACGCCCAGGGCCGTGCGGATGCTCACCCGGCTCGGCATCGACACCTCCGAGGATGCCGGCTGGCAGCACAACCGGGGTCTTCGGGTCTATGGGGCAGGGGCCCGCGGATTCGAGCTGCCCTGGCCCGAACTGGCCGACTATCCCGACTACGGGCTCACCTGCACGCGCTCACGCCTGGACGATCTGCTGGCCGGGCGCGCGATGCAGCTGGGTGCGCACCTGGTCACAGGAGCCACCGTCACCGGCCCGCTGCTGGTGGGGGACAGGATCGTCGGGGTACGTACCGCCGACGGTCGCACCGTGCGAGCCCCCGTCGTCGTTTCCGCTGACGGCAACTCGGCGCGACTGGCGGTGTCGATGGGTCGACAGCGCCGCGAGGATCGTCCGCTGGGTGTCGCGGTGCGCAGCTACTACCGCAGCCCCCGTCACGACGAGGAGTGGATGGAGAGCTGGCTGGAGCTGTGGGACGGCACGCCCGGCAAGTCCCATCAGCTGCCCGGTTATGGCTGGGTCTTCCCGATGGGGGACGGTACCTGCAATGTCGGGGTGGGCATGCTCAACTCGTCGCCGGCCTTCGGGCACACCGACTACCGAGCCCTGATGAAGAGCTGGCTGGCCACCACGCCGGGGGAGTGGCACTTCGACGAGGAGCATCGCACCGGGCCCATTCTCGGTGCGGCGCTGCCGATGGCCTTCAACCACCAGCCCGCCTATGCAGACGGCCTGCTGCTGGCTGGCGATTCCTGCGGGGCGATCAATCCCTTCAACGGCGAGGGCATCAGCTATGCGATGGAGTGCGGCGAGATGGCAGCCGATGCCATCTGCGAGGCGCACGCCCGCGGCATCGGCTCGGCAGCGGCCGAGCGTGCCCTGCATGGCTATCCGACAGCCTTGTCGGCGCGTTTCGGCGGCTATTTCCGGCTAGGCACAATTTTTGTCCAACTCATAGGAAATCCGCGGATCATGCACATTTGCACCAGGTACGGGCTGCCGCGTCGAACTTTGATGATTTTCGTCAACAAGCTGCTCGCGAACTTGACCGATCGGCATCAAGGCGATGCTATGGACCATGTCATCAACGGTTTGAGCAGAGTGGCTCCCTCGGTATGACGACACGGAAGCGAAGGACTGCAATGAGGCACGACGCGACGGGTGTGGGCGAAACCACGAAAGTGCTCGCTGAAGAAGTCTCAGAGAGGACGGATCAGCGATGAGCCCCTACATTCCGATCATCGGGTTGGTCGCACTGGCTGTTGCGTTCGTGTGGGTGGCAGCGGTCCTCCTCTCCCCGATGGTCGGCCCGCACCGGTACAACCGGACCAAGTACGACTCCTTCGAGTGCGGCATCCAGCCCACCCCGCAGACCCAGTCGGGTGGCGGCCGCTTCTCGGTGAAGTACTACATCACGGCCATGCTGTTCATCGTCTTCGACATCGAGATCGTCTTCCTCTACCCCTGGGCAGTGGCCTTCGACCAACTCGGCGCCTTCGCCGTCATCGAAATGCTGGCATTCATCGTCGTCGTCTTCGTGGCCTACGCCTATGTGCTGCGCCGCGGCGGCCTGAACTGGGACTGAAAGGCAGGCGCGACATGGGTATCGAGGAGAAGATCCCCAGCGGCATCATGCTGACCACGCTGGAGGCCATCCAGGGATGGACGCGGCAGGCGTCCTTCTGGCCACTCACCATGGGCCTGGCATGCTGCGCGATCGAGATGATCAGCTACGGCGGCCCGCGTGCTGACTCCGGACGCTGGGGCCAGGAGGTCTTCCGCGCCTCGCCGCGCCAGGCCGATCTGATGATCGTCTCGGGCCGGGTCTCGCAGAAGATGGCGCCGGTCGTGCGTCAGCTGTGGGATCAGATGCCCAACCCGAAGTGGTGCATCGCGATGGGCGTCTGCTCATCCTCCGGGGGCATGTTCAACAACTACGCGATCGTGCAGGGCGTCGACCACATCGTG
Organism: Propionibacterium sp.; assembly: GCF_047719395.1. Classification (NCBI taxonomy): domain Bacteria; kingdom Bacillati; phylum Actinomycetota; class Actinomycetes; order Propionibacteriales; family Propionibacteriaceae; genus Propionibacterium; species Propionibacterium sp. Next base: position 17,392 of record NZ_JBDNTB010000029.1, on the reverse strand, counting down.
CCGGTCGACATGTACATACCGGGCTGCCCGCCGCGTCCCGACATGCTCATCGACGCCGTGTTCAAGCTGAAGAAGAACGAGGTCATGCGTCACCCGGTGGGCGCCGACATGGACAAGGCGATCGCCGAGGCCGAGCACAAGGCGCTGGAGGCTCCGGCCACCATCGAGCAGAAGGGCCTCATGCGATGAGTGAGGACAACGCTCCCGGCAAGAAGACACCTGGCAACCAGACTCCGTCCAACCAGACTCCGTCCAAGCAGAATCAGGGCAACCAGCCACCCAGCCAGCACACGCCTGGCCCCGGCGAGCTGTCCAAGACGGCGGCCGAGTCCAAGCAGGTCGGCCCCGACACCCCGCACGGCAACGAACTCGACGCGGCCCACTCGCACCTGAACAGCCTGTACGCCCGCCCGGGCAACTCTGCCGGCGGTGATGATTTTCCTGCTCGCGTGCCCGGCAGTGGTGAGGAGATCACGCCTGGCCAGCCGGTTCCCGGCACCGAACCCCCGGACTCCGAAGTCATCGCCCGCCGCCGCGGCATGTGGGGCTCGGGCGAGGACTCCGGCGACACCTCCGGATTCGGCGACCTGCAGAAGGTCTATGTGCTGCCGGGCACCACCGAACCGCCCTTCGGCGGCTGGTTCGACGATGTCGCGGACAAGATGGCCGAGATGGTACCGGGTTTCGCATCGCGGGTGATCGTGCACCGTGGGGAAATCACATTCTTCGTGGTGCGCGAGAAGCTGCTCGAGCTGGTCAAGGTGCTGCGCGATGATCCGGCGCTGCGCTTCGAGGCCTGCACGTCGGTGTCGGGGGTGCACTACCCCGACCAGCCGCAGCACGAGCTGCACGCCGTCTACGAACTGCTCTCGTACACCCACAATCGCCGGATTCGTCTTGAGGTCGAGCTGGACGACGCGGACCCCCATGTGGACTCCGTCGTACCGGTCTACCCGATGGCAAACTTCCACGAGCGCGAGACCTGGGACATGTTCGGCATCATCTTCGACGGCCACCCGGGCCTGACCCGCATCCTGATGCCGGACGACTGGGTCGGGCACCCGCAGCGCAAGGACTACCCACTCGGCGGCATCCCCGTCGAATTCAAGGGAGCCGAAGTACCACCGCCCGATGAGCGCAGGAGGTATGACCAATGAGTGCGCAGGAAGGCCCCGACGATATCTTCGCCGGGCCGGGTGAAAAGCCCACTGACCAGGCATATCTCGCCAACGGAGCAGATTGGGAGCAGGTTGTCGCCGGCCAGCGCGAGCGCTCCGACGAAACGATCGTGGTCAATGTCGGGCCGCAGCACCCCTCCACGCATGGCGTCATGCGGCTGGTGATGGAACTGGACGGCGAGACAGTCATCTCGCTCCGCCCCTCCATCGGATTCCTGCACACCGGTATCGAGAAGAACCTTGAATACCGCACCTGGACGCAGGGCTCCACCTTCGTCACCCGTGCGAACTATGTGGCCGGCATCTCCAACGAGGCCGTCTACTCGCTGGCCGTGGACAAGCTGCTCGGCATCACCGATCGGATGCCCCGGCGGGCCAATCAGCTGCGGGTGCTCATGCTGGAGGTCAACAGGATCGCCTCCCATCTCACCGGTGTCGGCGCCGGTGGCCTGGAGCTCGGCGCCACCAGCGTCCAGGAGGTCTGCCTCAGGGAGCGCGAGCGCTGTCTCGACTTCACCGAGGCGGTCACCGGGCTGCGCATGAACAATGCCTACATCCGCCCCGGCGGCGTGCAGAACGACCTGCCGGAGGACGGTCTGGACCTGCTGGACGAGCTGATCCGCCAGCTGCGCAAGAATCTGCCCGAGATCGGCCAGTTCACCCTGACGAATCCGATCTTCAAGGCGCGGATGTGCAATGTCGCCTACATGGACCTGCCGGCGGCCATGATGCTCGGCTGCTCCGGCCCGGTGCTGCGCTCCACCGGTTACCCCTGGGACCTGCGCAAGGCACAGCCCTACTGCGGTTACGAGAACTACGACTTCGAGGTGTGCACCGCCGATAGCTGCGATGCCTACGGCCGCTTCGTCATCCGACTCAACGAGATGGACCAGTCGGTCAACATCATCGAGCAGGTGCGCGATGAGCTGGCCGAATCCACCGGCGAGCCCTGGCGCATCGAGGACCCCGACCTGCACTGGCCCGGCGATCTGACCGTCGGGCCCGACGGCCAGGGCAACTCCAACGAGCACATCCGCCACATCATGGGGGAGTCCATGGAGGGGCTCATCCACCACTTCAAAATCGCCACCCAGGGCTTCCACGTACCACCCGGCGAGGTGTACCAGGCCATTGAGGCGCCGGGCGGGGAACTCGGCTGCCACGCCGTCTCCGACGGCGGCACCCGGCCCTATCGGGCGCACCTGCGCGACCCCGGCTTCAACCATGTCCAGTCGCTGCCACTGCTCTCGGAGGGCTCGATGCTCTCCGACACGATCATGGCAGTGGCCTCCATCGACCCGGTGATGGGCGGTGTCGACCGATGAGGACGACCCCACCCCAAACTTCCCGGACAACTCGTACTGCCCGGACTAGGAGTTCCAGATCATGAGCGGACACGACTTCGTCTCGTCCTACGACGACGCCTCCGGCATCGACGCCGCCGACCAGCAGACCCAGATCACCGAGCAGACCATCGAGGAGATGCGCACCATTGCGGCGCGCTACCCCGACCCGAGGTCGGCACTGCTGCCGATGCTGCACCTGGCGCAGTCGGTGGACGGGCGGATCTCCGACGCCGGTGTGAAGGCCTGCGCCGATGTGCTCGGCATCCCCACCGCCCAGGTCAACGGGGTGGTCACCTTCTACACCATGTACAAGCGCCGGCCCGCCGGAAAGCACCACATCGGGGTGTGCACCACCGCCATCTGCGCGGTGCTCGGCGGCGACATCCTGCTCGATCACATGGAGAAACGGCTGGGCATCCACGAGGGCGAGACCACTCCCGACGGCGAATTCAGCCTGGAACGCATCGAGTGCAACGCCGGTTGCGACTTCGCGCCGATCATGATGGTCAATTGGGAGTTCATGGACAACATGACCCCCGACAAGGCCGACGAGCTCATCGACAAGCTGTCCGCCGGTGAGCAGGTGCAGTCCACCCGCGGGGCAACCGTCGTCGAATGGAAGCAGGCCGAGAGGGTGCTCGCTGGTTTCGACGACGGCCGCGCCGACGAGGGCCCCAGCGCCGGGGAAGCTTCGCTGCTCGGCCTGAAGATCGCCCGCGAGCACGGCTGGACCGCCCCGGCCGAACCCCATATCACCAGCCGTGACGAGCCCGAGGAGCAGAAGTGACCGACACACTGACCCCGGTCCTCACCGATGACTGGGACGCCCCCGGCTCCTGGAAGCTCGACACCTATGTGTCCCGAGGCGGTTACCGGGCCGCCCGCAAGGCGCTCACTGGGATGAGCTCAGCCGAGGTCATCTCCCTGGTCAAGGACGCCGGCCTGCGCGGCCGTGGTGGCGCGGGCTTCCCGACGGGCATGAAGTGGTCCTTCATCCCGAAGGACAATCCCAAGCCCACGTACCTGGTGGTCAACTGCGACGAGTCCGAGCCCGGCACCTGCAAGGACATGCCGATGCTGATGGCGACCCCGCACACCCTGGTCGAGGGCATCATCATCGCCTGCTATGCGGTCAATGCCCATCACGCCTTCGTCTATGTGCGCGGCGAGGTACTGCATGTGATCCGGCGGGTTCGCAAGGCCGTCGCGGACGCCTACGCCACCGGCTATCTCGGCAAGGACCTGTTCGGCAGCGGCTACGACCTCGACATCACCGTGCACGCCGGGGCAGGCGCATACATCTGCGGCGAGGAGACCGCTCTGCTCGACTCCCTGGAGGGCCGTCGCGGGCAGCCCCGACTGCGTCCGCCCTTCCCCGCCGTCGAAGGCCTGTACGCCTGCCCCACAGTGGTCAACAATGCCGAGTCGATCTCCGCGGTGCCGGCCATCATTGAGCACGGGGCTGCCTGGTACCAGTCGATGGGCACCGAGCGCTCCAAGGGCACCACGATCTACTCGCTCTCGGGTCATGTGAAGCATCCGGGCCAGTTCGAGGCGCCGCTGGGCATCACGCTGCGGGAGATCCTCGAGTTGTCCGGGGGCATGCGGGAGGGTCACCAACTGAAGTTCTTCACCCCGGGCGGATCGTCCACCCCGATGTTCACCCCCGAGCACCTTGACGTTCCGCTGGACTACGAGTCGGTGGCGAAGGCCGGTTCGATCCTGGGCACCAAGGCGCTGCAGTGCTTTGACGAGACCACCTCCGTAGTGCGCACCACGCTGCGCTGGACCGAGTTCTACAAGCACGAATCCTGTGGGAAGTGCACGCCCTGCCGCGAGGGCTCCTGGTGGCTGGTACAGATCCTGCACAACATCGAGGCCGGCAAGGGCAAGGAGGGCGATGTCGAGAAGATTCTCGACATCTGCGACAACGCCACCGCCAAGTCATTCTGTACCCTCGCGGACGGTTTCGTGGGATGCATCACGAGTGCCATCAAGTACTTCCGGCCCGAGTTCGAGGCCGGCTACCACACCCCGGCATGGGAGCTGTTCCCCTACGAGCTCAGCGCCCTGTTCCCGGTGAAGGAGGTCATCACCGCATGAGCATCGACACCACTTCCGCTGAGATCGCACCGAAACCCGAACTCGTCACCTTCACCATCGACGGCATCCCACTGAACGTACCGAAGGGAACGCTTGTCATCCGAGCCGCCGAGGCGGCCGGCATCGTCATCCCCCGCTTCTGCGACCATCCGCTGCTGGATCCGGTGGCCGCCTGCCGGCAGTGCCTGGTGGAGGTGCCCGACGCCGGCAATGGCCGGGCGATGAAACCCCAGCCGGCCTGCGCACTCGTCGCAATGCCCGGCATGAAGGTGGAGACCGCACGCATCAACGCAACCGTCGCCAAGCACCAGGCGGGCATGCTGGAGTTCCTGCTGATCAACCATCCTCTGGACTGTCCGATCTGCGACAAGGGCGGTGAATGCCCCTTGCAGAACCAGGCGATGAGCCACGGCCGGGGGGACAGCCGCTACGAGGGCGTCAAGCGCACCTTCCCCAAGCCCATAGCGATCAGCTCGGAGATTCTGCTGGACCGCGAACGGTGCGTGCTGTGCCAGCGCTGCACACGGTTCAGCAACCAGATCTCCGGGGATGACTTCATCTCGCTGGCCGAGCGCGGCGCGCTGGCCCAGATCGCGAGCTACCAGGACACCCCCTATGAATCCTATTTCGCCGGCAACATCATCCAGATCTGCCCGGTGGGGGCGCTGACCAGCTCCGACTACCGCTTCCAGTCCAGGCCGTTCGACCTGGTGAGCACCACCTCGGCCTGCGAGCACTGCGCTGACGGCTGCGAACTGCGCATCGACCATCGGAACGGCAAGGTGCGCCGCCGGCTGGCCGGTGACGCTCCCGAGGTCAACGAGGAGTGGAACTGCGACAAGGGCCGCTTCGGCTTCCGCTATGCCCAGCAGCCCGACCGGTTGGAGGGCCCGCTGGTGCGCCGCAATGGTGTGCTGGAGCCGGCCTCCTGGCCCGAGGCCATCGATGTCGCCGCCAAGGGACTGATGGCTGCCGGTGCTGACACCGCCGTGCTCACCGGTGGGCGTCTCACCGTGGAGAACGCCTATGCCTACTCCCGCTTCGCCCGGGCGGTGATGGGCACCAACGACATCGACTTCCGGTCCCGTCCGGCTTCCTCGGAGGAGACCGCCTTCCTGTCCCATGCGGTGGCAGGCGCCGCCTTCGAGGAGTCTGTGCACTACACCGACTTGGAGTCCGCTTCCCGGGCTGTGTTGGTCTGCCTCGAACCCGAGGAGGAGTCGCCGATCCTGTTCCTGCGGCTGCGCAAGGCGTGGCGCAAGCACGGTCTGGAAGTGCTCAACCTGGCGCCCTACACCACTCGCGGGGCTTCGAAGATGGCTGCCACGCTGCGTCCCACCCCGCCCCGCGGCGAGGCATCGGAACTGGCTGCGCTGGCGGCCGAGGGCCTTCTCGACGAGAACACCATTCTGCTGGTCGGCGAGCGCACCGCGATGAGCCCCGGTGCCCTGACGACCTGCTGTGAGCTGGCGGATCGCCACGGCGCCAGGATGGCATGGATTCCGCGCCGTGCCGGCGACGTCGGGGCCATCGAGGCCGGCGCACTGCCCACCCTGCTGCCCGGCGGACGCCAGGTGGCCGACGCCGCCGCCCGCGTCGATCTGCAGGCCGCCTGGGGCGTGGACCATCTGCCGGCCGAGCCGGGGCGCGATGTGGTGCGCATCATCTCTGCGGGTCGTGCCGGTGAACTCGGCGCCATCATCACGGCCGGAATCCAGGCCGAGGACTTCTCCGAGCCGCCCGCCCTGCTGGACGCCCTCAATGCCTCCGACTTCGTGCTGAGCCTGGAGCAGCGCCGCACAGAGGTGGCTGAGCTCGCCGATGTGGTGCTGCCGGTCGTCCCGCTCAGCCAGCAGATCGGTGACTTCATTAATTGGGAGCACCGGATCTGCCCGGTCTCGCTGGTGATCGATGACTTCCCCTCCCCGATGACCGATGTGCGCGTGCTGTCCACGCTGGCCGAGGCGATGGGCAAGGACCTGGGCATGCGCACCCCGGCGCAGGCACGGGCCTCCCTCGCCGAGATCGAGGACTGGACAGGCGCGCATGCCCCGGCGCCGGTCATGCCGCCACCACGGGCACCGCTGGGCTCAGGTGATTTCACGCTGGCCACCTGGCGGCTGCTCATCGACGATTCGGCCGGCCTGGACGGCGCCCAGTATGTCAAGGACACCGCACCTGCCCCGGTGGCACGGCTGGCTCCGGTGGACGCGGCCCGTCTGGGCGTGTCCACCGGCGATCCGGTGACGGTGCGGGCCGGCAGTACCTCCTTCACCCTTCCCCTGCGGGTCACCGCCGACATGACCCCGGGCGTGGTCTGGCTGCCGGCCAACAGTGGACGATCGATCAATGTGGCGCTCGCGGCCCAACCGGGCGAACGGGTCGAAGTCAGCGGAGGTGCGAAATGATCCCGCAGCAAGATCTGTTCTCGGATCCCGACCCATGGTGGCTCGTGATCATCAAGGTCATCGTGGTCTTCGTGCTGCTGCTCACCTGGACCATCTTCAATGTGTGGTTCGAGCGGCGCGTGCTCGGCAAGATGCAGAATCGCAAGGGCCCCATCATGAACGGCCCGCTCGGTCTCGGCCAGGCGATGGCCGATGGCGTGAAGCTGCTGTTCAAGGAGGACTTCCGTCCCGCCCGCACCGACAGGATCGTGTTCTCGCTGGCCCCGATGCTCATCGCGGTGGCGGCCTTCAGCTCCTGGGCGGTGATCCCCTTCGGTGGTGTGGTGCGCATCTTCGGGCACACCACCAGGCTGCAGATCACCGATCTGCCCGTCTCGGTGCTGCTCATTCTCGCCATCGCCTCGGTGGGCGTCTACGGCGTGGTGCTTGCCGGCTGGGCGTCCAACGGCACCTACTCGCTGCTCGGCTCGATGCGCGCCACCGCCCAGCTGATCAGCTATGAGGTGGCGATGGGGCTGGCGCTGGTCTCGGTGTTCATGTACGCCGGCTCGATGAGCACCTCCCAGATCGTCGAGGCGCAGATCCAGCCGCTCAATTTCTTCGGCATCCAGACGATCTTCCCCTCGCACTACTGGCTGTTGCTGCTGCCCAGCTTCGCGATCTACGTGGTGAGCATCTTCGGTGAGACCAACAGGCTGCCCTTCGACCTCGCCGAGTGCGAGTCCGAGCTGGTCTCGGGCCACATCACCGACTACTCGGGTTTCCGTTATGCGATGTTCTTCCTGGCCGAGTACATCAACGTCGCCACCGTCTCCGCCATCTGCACCACGCTCTTCCTGGGGGGCTACGGTGCGCCCTGGCCGCTCAGCATGATCGGCTCGCTGAACGGCGGCTGGTGGGGCCTGCTGTGGTTCTTCTGCAAGGTGCAACTGGTCATCTTCTTCTTCTGCTGGGTGCGCGCCGCACTGCCGCGGATGCGCTACGACCAGTTCATGGATCTCGGTTGGAAATGGTTCATCCCCATCTCGCTGGTGTGGGTCTTCTTCCTGGCGGTGATGCGCGGCGGTGTCGCCACCGGTTGGTTCGCCGCGCCCGCCATGCGCATCATCCTCGGGGTGATCATCGTCGCAGTGCTCGCCTGGGCCGTGTGGCCCCGCCGCCGCGAACCCGACACCGCTGCGCGGCATGAATTCGATGATGAGCAGCCAGATGTGCCTTTCGACGCCTTCGCCGGTGGCTATCCGGTGCCGCCGATGCCCGGACAGCGCGAAGCAGCCTTCGCCTCGGTGGTGGATTCTGAGGTCTCGCCCCCCCAGCCAGCCCGGGCGGCCGACGATTCCGAGGGGGTGCGCTGATGGGAGCCTGGTCAGGTTTCGGGATCACCTTCCGCACCATGTTCCGCAAGTCCTTCACCCAGGGATACCCGGAACCGGGCAAGGAGCGTGTCGTCGCGCCGCGCTTCCACGGGCGTCACCAGCTGAACCGCTGGCCAGACGGGCTGGAGAAGTGCGTCGGCTGCGAGCTGTGCGCCTGGGCCTGCCCCGCGGACGCCATCTACGTCGAGGGCGCGGACAACACCGACGAGGAGCGCTACAGCCCCGGTGAGCGGTACGGCCGCGTCTACCAGATCAACTATCTGCGCTGCATCCTGTGCGGGCTGTGCATCGAGGCCTGTCCCACCAGGGCGCTGACGATGACCAACGAGTTCAAGTTGGCCGATCGCACCCGCGAGATCCTCATCTACGACAAGCAGCGCCTTCTCGCGCCGCTGCTGCCGGGCATGGAGCAGCCGCCCCACGAGCGCAGGCTGGGCGCCACCGAGAAGGACTACTTCCTCGGTCTGCCACCCACCGGGACGCTGGATGAGCGCGGCGCGCCCAGCGCGCCGTCTCGTGAAGCTGGCACCTCTGGCGCACCGGAGAGCAAAGGCAGTGCACCCGCCCATCGTGCGGCGGGATCGACAGGGGGAACAGCCCAATGATTCCACTGGTCACCGGACAGGCAGTCGTCTTCTGGATCCTTGGCCCGATCTCCATCATCGCCGGATGCGCGATGGTCTTCAGCCGCAAGCCGGTGCACTCTGCGCTGTGCCTGGCCGGGGTGATGATGTGCCTGGCCGGGCTGTACGCCAGCCTGGATGCGCCCTTCCTGTTCGTCGCGCAGATCATCGTCTACACCGGCGCCGTGATGATGCTGTTCGTCTTCACCATGATGATGATCGGCGTCGATTCGGTCGACGAGATGGTCGAGACGATCAAGGGCCAGCGCATCTTCGCCGTCATCGCCGTGGTCGGCCTGGGGGCACTGCTCATCTTGGCCGTCGGGCGCGGCATCCTCACCGGCTCGGCCGGGCTCAGCCAGACCGGGGGCGCGGCAGGCAATGTTCCCGCGCTCGCCTTCCTGGTCTTCGGGCGCTATGTCTTCGCCTTCGAGGCCACCGCAGCGCTGCTCGTCACGGCGGCGCTGGCGGCGATGGTGCTCACCCACGGCGAGCCGCTGGTGCGCAAGGAACGCCAGCGGGCGCGGCTGGAGCGGCGCACCAAGGAGTTCGCCGAGCACGGCGCCCATCCCGGGCCTCTGCCCAATCCCGGTGTCTTTGCACGGCACAACTCGGTCGACAATCCCGCCCTGCTGCCCGACGGCTCCATCGCCCCCGGCTCGGTCGTCGAGACGCTGTCCGAACGCGGCGTCGAGGTGCTCGACCAGGGCCGGCTGGTGGCCCCGAATCTGCAGGCCGACAAGGCCATCAGGGACGTGCACGATGACGAGCACGGTCTCCTGCCCAGCGATCAGGAATTGGGCGGCGAGGAGTTGGCCGCGGGCTCTGCTGGTGCCAAGGAGGTCACGCGATGAATCCGAATGCCTACATCGTCTTGTCGGTGATCCTGTTCTGTATAGGACTGCTGGGCTTTCTGGTGCGGCGAAATGCCCTGGTGGCGTTCATGTCCATCGAGCTGATGCTGAACGCCGCGAATCTGTCCTTCGTCGCCTTCGCCTTCGTGCACGGCAATCTCGACGGTCAGGTGGCTGCCTTCTTCGTGATGGTGGTCGCCGCGGCGGAGGTGGTCGTCGGCCTGGCGATCATCATGATGATCTTCAGGACCCGCCGGTCGGCCTCCGTCGACGACGAGAACCTGCTGAGGCACTGAGGGGAATCCGATGAATCCACTTGAAGTCGTGGTCCCAGTCGCCGCTACCGGGTTGTTCTCCTGGGCCTGGCTGATGATCGCCATCCCGCTGTTCGTGGCCGGGGTGCTGCTCGTCACAGGGCGTGCCGGAGATGCCTGGGCGCACCTGCTCGGCACCCTCTCGCCGATCGTCTGCTTCGTCATCGCGCTCACCTTGTTCATCACGATGGCGGGCTCATCGGCCGGTGATCGTGCCGTCGAGGTGCCCGTCTACACCTGGATCGCCGCCGGGCCGTGGACCATTCAGGTGAATCTGCTCGTCGACCAGCTGTCCATCCTGTTCGCGCTGCTGGTCACCGGGGTCGGCTCATTGATCTTCATCTACTCGATCGGCTACATGGCCGAGGACCCGAAGCGGCGCCGCTTCTTCGCCTTTCTCAATTTGTTCATCGCCGCCATGCTCACCCTGGTGCTGGCCAACAACTACCTGCTGCTGTTCATCGGCTGGGAGGGCGTCGGACTGGCGTCCTATCTGCTGATCGGCTTCTGGCAGCAGCGCAACTCCGCCGCACTCGCCGCGAAGAAGGCCTTCATCACCAACAAGGTGGGTGATCTCGGCCTGATGACCGCGATGTTCGCCCTGTTCGCGCTGGTCGGATCGGTGGACTTCACCACCGTCAACGAGCACGCCGCCGGGATCGGCCACGGCTGGGCCACCGCCATCGGCTGCCTGCTGCTGCTGGCCGCCTGCGGCAAGTCGGCCCAGGTTCCGTTGCAGGTGTGGCTGCTGGACGCCATGGAGGGCCCCACACCTGTCTCGGCGCTCATCCACGCGGCGACCATGGTCACCGCCGGTGTCTACCTGGTGGTGCGCTCGCACGCGATCTTCGCGCTGACTCCCGAGGCGAGTCTGGTGGTGTCCATCGTGGGCCTGGTCACCGTCTTCGCCGGCGCCTGGATCGGCTGCGCCAAGGACGACATCAAGAAGGTGCTGGCCGGCTCCACGATGAGCCAGATCGGCTACATGATGCTGGCTGCCGGAATCGGCCCGGCCGGTGCCGCCTTCGCGATCTTCCACCTGCTCACCCACGGCGCCTTCAAGGCCAATATGTTCCTCGGTGCCGGCGCCATCATGCACGGCATGGACGACGACGTCGACATGCGGCACTACGGCGCCCTGGCCAAGGCGATGCCCTGGGTCTTCGGTACCTTCGCCTGCGGTTATCTGGCGATCATCGGATTCCCCTTCTTCGCCGGCTACTTCTCCAAGGACCACATCATCGTCGCCGCCTTCGCCAAGAGCCCGGTCTTCGGCTGGCTGGCGCTGGCCGGCGCGGGCATCACCGCCTTCTACATGACGCGGCTGATGATGATGACCTTCGCCGGGCAGTCCCGCTACCTGCCCGGTGTGCATCCGCACCGTCCGGGCCCGCTGATGGTCGTGCCGCTGGTCGTCCTGGCCATCGCCTCGATCGTGGCCGGCCTGCTGCTCAACGGCTGGATCCAGGGCTGGCTGGAACCGGCGGTCGGCAACGAAGTCGAACCGGTGCATCTCATCGAGGTGAACTGGATCGGCGGGGTCACGCTGCTGGCCGTGGCGATCGGCGTCGTGATCGGTGTGCTGGGCTACCGCAGGGGCATTTCCCAGCAGACCCCCGCTCCCAGGAATTTCCTCGTCAGGGTCGGGCGCAACGAGTTGTACGCCAATCAGCTCAACGAGGCAGTGCTCATGCGGCCGGGGCAGGCGCTGTGCGACACCCTGGCGCTGGCCGACGACGAACTGGTGGACGCCGCGGCGACGAGCAGCGGCGAGATGGCGCGTGCCGCCGGTGGCGTGCTGCGGGTCGCCGAGAACGGCTATGTGCGAACCTACGGGGCAACCATGGCGCTCGGCGCCCTGCTCGTCGGCGTAGTCATGATCCTCGGCCGGGTGGCCTGAGGGAGGAGACGAGATGACATTCCCCTGGCTCACAGTCCTCGGCCTGCTGCCAATGGCCGGTTCCTTGGCGACCTTCGTCATGCGCGGCCGTGGTGGGCGAATACTGGCCATGCTCGTGGCTCTGGCCACTCTGGCGTTCGGCCTGGCGGTCTTCTTCATGAACGGCACCGGAGAGAGGGTTCGCTGGATTCCGCAGTTCGGCGCCTGGTATGCCCTCGACGTGGACGGCATGTCCAAACTGCTCGTACTGCTCACCGTGATCCTGGTGCCCATCGTGTTGCTGGCGGAGTGGCGGCTCACCCGCGATCCGCTCGGCGTCACGCCGATGGACGGCGAGGAGCCCAGTGGGGTTCGCGTGGTCTCCAAATGGGGGGTGGATTCCTTCGCCGCGCTGGTGCTGCTGCTGGAGAGCCTCACGCTGTACGTGTTCATGGCATCGGATCTGCTGCTGTTCTACATCGCCTTCGAAGCCACCCTCATCCCGATGTACTTCCTCATCGCCGTCTGGGGTGGCGCTCGGCGCACCTCGGCCGCCATGAAGTTCCTGCTGTTCAGCCTTGCCGGCGGCCTGATTCTGCTCGTCGGCGTGATCGGCATGTATGTCATCTCCTCGCGCTCGCACAATCCGAGCCTGCTCATCGCCGACCTCACCGGCCTGCCGATGGGGGACTGGACCGGGCGATGGCTGTTCATGGCCTTCTTCGTGGCCTTCGCCATCAAGGCGCCGATGTTCCCGGTGCACACCTGGCTGCCGGACGCCGCGGAGCAGGCCCGCCCGGCGGTATCCACGCTGCTGGTCGGCACCCTGGACAAGATCGGCACCTTCGGGATGATCCGCTTCTGCCTGGCCTTCTTCCCCGAGGCGAGTCACTGGGCGACGCCCTTCGTGATGGTGCTGGCCGTCATCTCCATCCTCTACGGCGCGCTGATGGCCATCGCCTCGAAGAATCTGCTGCGGTTGGTCGCCTTCACGTCGATCTCGCACTTCGGCTTCATGGTGCTGGGTATCTTCGCCCTCACCACCGTCTCGCTGAGCGGATCGATCTTCTACATGCTCGCCCACGGACTGAGCTCCGCCGCGATGTTCCTGGTGATCGGCTTCCTCATGCAGCGCCGCGGTTCGGCGATGATCGCCGACTACGGTGGGGCCCAGAAGCTCGTGCCGCTGATGGCAGGGGTTTTCCTGGTCTCCGGGCTGGCCACCCTCGGCCTGCCGGGCACCGCCAACTTCGTCGGGGAGTTCCTCATCATGGCGGGCAGCTGGCAGCAGCACCTGGTGCTGGTCGCCGTCGCCGTGGTTGCCACCGTGCTCGCGGCGCTCTACGTGCTGCTGGCCTACCAGCGGGTCTTCACCGGCCCGGTGACCCCGCAGTCGGAGAGGCACATGACGCGCGACCTGACCTGGCGCGAGAAGGCCGTCATCGCGCCGCTCATCGCACTGATCCTGTTCTTCGGCTTCGTGCCGAAACCGGCGCTCGGTGTCGCCTCCTCCACCGCTTCCCAGGCGATGGTGCACACAGCCAGCACCGACCCGCAACCAAGCGTCCAGACAGGGGGCCGCTGAGCCATGACTCCGCCCACGATCGAATACGGTCTGATCGCCCCCATCGCCACGCTGGTCATCGGCGTGCTCATCGGGATATTGGTCGAGGCCTTCGTGCCGCGGCGCTCCCGGCACTCCATCCAGGTGACCATCGCGCTGGCTGCCCAGATCATCGCCCTCGCGTTCGTCACAGTCGGCTGGGACGACCGTCCGGGCCAGGCGGTGATGGGTGCGATCTCGGTGGACGGGCCCACCCGGCTGATCTGGGCCCTGCTGCTGATCTTCGGCATCCTGGCGGCACTGATGTATGGCGAGATGCGCATCGGCGGCGGCTCCACCGCCTTCGCGCCGCAGGCGAACACCATCCCGGGCAGCCTCGCCGAACGCGAGGCCATCGCCGCCCGCCAGGAGAACACCGAGGTCTTCCCGCTGTTCCTGATGGCAATGTCCGGCATGATGATCATGCCGGCGGCCAATGACCTGCTCACCATGTTCGTCGGCCTGGAGATCCTGTCCCTACCGCTGTACGTGATGTGCGGCCTGGCGCGCCGCCGCAGGTTGCTCTCCCAGGAAGCCGCGATGAAGTACTTCCTGCTCGGTGCCCTGTCCAGTGCCTTCTTCCTGTTCGGCGTCGCGTTGCTCTACGGCTTCGCGGGTTCGTTCACGCTGGGGGACATCGACACCGCCATCACGCGCTCCACGCAGTCCTTCGCACTCGTGCTGGCAGGTGCTGCGCTGGCCATCGTCGGGATGCTGTTCAAAGTGGGCGCGGTGCCCTTCCACTCCTGGGTGCCCGATGTCTACTTCGGATCGCCCACACCGGTCACGGCGTTCATGGCGATCTGCACGAAGATCGCAGCCTTCGGCGCGCTGATGCGCCTGCTGTTCGTGGCGCTCGGTGGCATCCGGTGGGACTGGCAGTTGCTGCTGTCGGTGATCGCGGTGCTCACCATGATCCTCGGCTCGCTGGTCGGCCTGGTCCAGCGCGATGTCAAGCGGCTGCTGGCCTACTCCTCGATCGCCAATGCGGGCTTCATCCTGGTGTCCGTGGTCGGCGCCATGACACCGGGCACCGGAGTCGCTCCGGGCCACCTGGGCTCGTTCTCCGGCACGATGGTCTACCTGGGCGGTTACGGCCTGGCGAACATGGGTGCCTTCGCGGTGCTCACCACGGTGCGCAGGGCAGGCGGCGAGGCCACCGGCTTCGTGGCCTGGCACGGCCTGGCACGGCGCAGGCCACTGCTCGGCGCACTGATGACGCTCTTCCTGCTCTCGCTGGCCGGCATCCCGATGACCGGCGGTTTCATCGGGAAGCTGGTCTCCTTCACGGCTGCCTGGCAGGGCGGTTATGGCTGGCTCGTGGTCGTGGCGATGGCGTTCAGCCTGGTGGCCGCCGGATACTACTTCCGCGTGATCTACCTGATGTTCTTCTACGAGCCCAACCCCGAGACCGACATCGTCCATCCCGGCCTGCCGACCGGGATTGTGATCACCGTGGCGGCCGTCGGTACTCTTGTGCTCGGCCTGGTGCCCGCATTCGCGCTCGGCCTGTTCGCAAATGCTGCACAGTTCCTGCGCTGATGGGAGATCACGTGACGCTGGTCGAGGATGAGGCCTTCTACGCCCGCATCGAGGACCAGTTGGAGGTTACGGAGAAACGGCTGTCCGCAGAGGCGCTCGGTGCGGACAATCCCTTCATCGCGGAGGCCTCCCGGCACGTCATCGGGGCAGGCGGAAAACGCTTCCGGCCACTTCTCGTGGCGCTGACCAGCCATCTCGGGCCCGCCCCGAGCGACGAGCGCATGTCACTGGCGGGGGCGGTGGTCGAACTGATCCACGTGGCCTCCCTCTACCACGACGATGTGATGGACGAGGCCTCGATACGACGCGGCGTGACCAGCGCGAATGCCGCCTACGGCAATTCTCTGGCGATCATGGTGGGCGACTGGTTGTTCGCCAAGGCATCCTCCATCGTCACCGCACTGGGCACCGACTTCGTGCGCATCCAGGCGGACACCTTCGGTGAACTCGTGGCCGGCCAGATCGCCGAGACGACTGGGCCGCAGCCCGGTGAGGACAGGCTGTCGCACTATCTTGACGTGATCGCCGGAAAGACTGGTGCCTTGATCCGCACCTCGGCGGTGTTCGGGGCGATGGCCTCACGTGCGGAGCCTGGTGTCATCGAGGCGCTGTCGCGCTTCGGCATGCAGCTCGGCATGGTCTTCCAGCTGTGCGATGACCTCATCGACATCACCTCCACCAGCACCGGCAAGACACCGGGCACCGATCTTCGTGAGGGCGTGGCGACCCTGCCCATCCTGTTGCTGGAGGCCAGTGAGGATCCCGAGGACGAACCGCTCAAGGAGCTGCTGGGGCACGGCGTCGACACCGATGCCGAGGTGGAGCGAGCTCTGACCATGCTGCGCGCCTCCCATGTCATTGCCGAGGCACGCGAGGAGATCGCCGCCCGCGCAGAAGCCGCCCGTGGCGAGCTGGCGGTGCTGCCCGACGGGCCGCCGAAGCGGGCCCTCGACAGGCTGTGCGACGAAGCGATCAACCGCTCGAACTGAGTTGCCAGGAACTCCTCATGATGGCGGGGTGTGGCGGCGGGACTGCCGACTCCGGTCATCCCACAGGCCGGCTCACCAGATGGCCACCCGATCGTCCGGATCCAGCCACATGCCATCGCCGGGGGCGGTACCGAAGGCCTCATGGAAGTCCGGCACATTGCGTGCCACCTGGTTGCAGCGGATCTCGTCGGGGGAGTGCGGGTCCACGGCCAGCCGCTGGCGCATCTGCTCGGGTCGGGTGAGGTCCTGCCACACCTGGGCCCAGCCGAGGAAGAGCCGCTGCAGGCAGCTCAGCCCATCGATCGGCTCGGGTTCCTCGCCACCGAGCGCGATCCGGTAGGCCCGAACCGCGATGGTGAGACCTCCGAGGTCGCCGATGTTCTCCCCGATGGTGAGCTCGCCGTTCACGTGCGCGTCAGGGCATACTTCGGGTGCCAGGTCGTTGTACTGGGAGATCAGCGCGTGGGTGCGCTCCTCGAAGGCCTTGTGGTCGGCATCGGTCCACCAGTTGCGCAACCGGCCGTCGCCGTCACAGGTGGCGCCCTGGTCGTCGAAGCCGTGCCCGATCTCATGCCCGATCACCGCGCCGATGCCGCCATAGTTCACTGCATCGTCGGCGTCCACGTTGAAGAAGGGCGGTTGCAGGATGGCCGCCGGGAAGACCACCTCGTTGCGCAGCGGGTGATAGTAGGCGTTGACGGTCTGCGGATACATGAACCACTCGTCGCGGTCCACCGGCCCGGAAAGCTGTTCGATGGTGTGGTCGAACTCGAAGGAGTCGGCACGCAGCACATTGCCCACCAGATCCCCGGCGTCGATCTGCAGCGCCGAGTAGTCGCGCCACTTCGACGGATAGCCGATCTTGTAGTTGAACTTCGACAGCTTTTCCAAAGCCTGGGCCTTGGTCTCCTCGGTCATCCACTCGAGCTCAGAGATGGACTCCCGGTAGGCGGCCAGCAGATTGTTCACCAGTTGCTCAGCCGCTGTCTTGGTGGCGGGGGGGAAGTGCTCGGCGATGTAGAGCTTGCCGATGGCTTCGCCGAGAACCCCTTCGGTGATGGAGACGCCGCGCTTCCCGCGCGGGGGCGGGGGGGGGCCCCCCCCCCGCGGCCAGGGCGGGAATACGATAGTAGCTGTGGGAGGCGCCGCCCCCCGATATGGGGCGCGGGTGGTGGTT
>NZ_JBDNTB010000028.1:0-32272 GCF_047719395.1 Propionibacterium sp. | reverse complement strand
CCCCCCCCCCCCGCCCGCCCCCCCCCCCCCCCCCCCCCCCCCCCCCCCCCCCCCCACTTCATGTCCCATCGCGGGTTCTTTCCGTGACTTCCGTGATCCGCGTTGGCCCTGAGAGCCAGGAGTGCAACGGAACAGGGCGTCTCGGACGGGAAAAGCCCGGTGCCGTCGTGGACAATTCGAGTGCCACGTCAGGTCACGAGCCAGACCGCCACGGGAGCAGGAGCGATGACACCGGGGGAAGCCCGGGCCCCAGAATTCGTGCAGGCCGATGGTGTTCCTCAGGGCTGGGACATCCAGGCCAGGGCTGCGGTCAGTACGTCGGAGTCGCGGACCACGTCCAGGTGGTCGAAGCCTGGGTGCAGAGCCACGCGCATCTGTTCAGCGGTTGCCGGGGCAGTCGTGGTGAGGGAGCCGCGGAATGCCACGGCAGACGCGGGGGGTACGTGGGTGTCGCGCTCACCGAGTTCGAAGTCAATGGCCAGGTCGCGCGCGTAGCGGTGCAGGTGACTCGCCGGGTTCAGCTGGTCGTAGAGCCACGCCCCGAACGGTGTGGCCTCGCCCTGATCGATGACATCGTCAGCTTCCCCAACGCGTGTCATGCCGGGACGCGTCCACTCGGGTGTCGCACCCACTGCGGCAACGCGGGTGACCCGGCGGTCGATGCCCGCGAGGGCGACACTGATGTCACCGCCCATCGACAGGCCCCCTGCCACCACGGCATCGGCACGCACGTCGAAGTGCTCGACGGCCCAGTCGAGCAGGTGCATGGCGTCGAGGGTGGTGTGCCCGAGGATCGGCCACATGTTCCGCCGGAAGTGGGAGAACACCTCGGTGATGACGTCCCGGTCGTTTCCATCGCCCCGCTCGCCGAGACGCCACGGGTCGAAGCTGATCGCGGTGAAGCCGTTGTCGGCAAGCCGCACAAGGGCGTCAGCAACGTCCTCCTTCGTGCCTCCGAGGTAGGGCAGGAACAAGGCAATCTGATGCCGGTCGTTCGTGCTGGACGGTGCGACGCGGATGGCAGCCACGTCATCGACGATCTCACGGGTGACTGGCACATCGGACATGCTCCCACACCCGGCCTGTACCGCAACGGCGTCATGGCGCCTCATCCGCGGGCGTGCTCAGAGGACCGTGCTCAGAGGACAAGGTGCTCGTACACCCCGGCGATGTTGGGCAGCCCATCCCGCGCGTGCGATGGGCCGAACCGGCGAGGCGCGTGGGTACGTCCTCGGCAGACGAATATCCCGCTGAACTGGCATTCACCGACTCCCCGGCAAACAGTGCTCCCGAGCGCCGGCAGCGGGCACTTCGTGCCTCCGGCGGCGGTCCTTTCCTGCCTACTGGTGCCGCAGTGTGACTGACACGAGTGTGGACGCCAATTCATACTTGTCGCCATCCCGACTTTCCGCCACGTGGGTCTGCCGTTCGGATTGGTCGATCGTGTCGAAGGCTGTGAAGGCGGCAGCCACGGCTGCTGTCGCCTGCTCGGCCGACAAGTCAGTCTCGAGGAAGGCCGGAGTGTGGTGCCCGTCGCTGTGAATTTCGTATCGGTCACAGACGAGGCCGAGCTGCACGATGCCACCGGGGGCGGTGGCCGCAGCGATCCTGCCCAGCAGAGCCCGGATGGCTGCCCGTTCGGGAAGGTGCTCGATCGTGGAGAAGGCGACGACCAGATCGGCGGGCACGTCGAACCGGAACTCCACGAGGTCTGCCGGGACAGTGACAAGCCTCGACGACGATTCGGGGGCATTGGACCGCAGATCCTCGAGAGCATCCGGCAGAAGATCGACGGCAACGACCGTCGACTTCGGGGGCAGCATCAGGAGCATCGGAATCGTGTGGCGCCCGACACCTGCACCGAGGTCATAGGCGACCACTGGCCGGTCATCCCGAACGGCCGCTATCGCGCGGACCACCGAAGGTTCTGGATGCGCGAGCCACGTGCCTGGCTGGCCGAGCTCGTGAGCCGAGTAGAAGTCGCGGTGATAACGAATCGTCTCGGCGCGGGCCGCGCCGAATCCCGGCTCCTTGCTCTCCATCCTCCGAGGGTAGCGCGAGAGACTCTCCCATTTTCCCGACGTTGCTCCATCCTGTGGGGAGCGGTTCGGCGCAACGTCTGAACATTGCGACACAGGTATGCCCGTCACCCGAATTTCCACGACGGGAATGCAGACGATTCCAAGTGCGCCATCTGGCGGGAAAGAGGACCAGGCGCTTGATGGCACCACGACGAGGGCGTTGGGCCAGATCAATTCCGGCTGCCCAGGACCGGCTGTGCCGCTCAGGGCCGATGAAGCGCAACGGGCGTGGCGTTCAGCTCAGCCGGAACGGGGGATATCTGTCGGTGATGAGCAGCCCGGCATATGCGTTCACGCGCAGCGCCCAGCGGCCCACCCCCACGACATAGTCGAACAGTCCGCGCGGGTAGCGCCCGGTGAACAGGATCGCGAACCACGCGATGATGATCGCCACCCAGGCACCGATGCAGAGGAAGAACAGCACCACGAGATGGGGGATGACCAGTATCCACTTGACCAGCGGAAGCCAACGGTTGAGATCACGCCGGGCATCGGGGTAGTCGAGGTCGAGGTGGACTGACTGCTCGTCCTCCGTGGACGGATAGCGGTCGGTGAGCAGCGCGCCGTATGCGGCCACTCGTGTCGAGAACCGGTGGAACTGCAAGGCGAAGTCGAACCACCAGCGGGGGTAGCGCTGTCGGAAGAGGATCATCAGAAGGGTTGCGAGGAACAGGCCGACGACGATCCCGCCTGCGGTGTCACTGCTGCGGGAAAGCACCTCCCCGTTCTCGTTGACCACCCTGACCGTGGACGTGGCGGTCCCCGACAGGGCGGACAGCACGATGGCGATCGGAATGATCCACAGCAGTCGGAAGAAGCTGGTGAGGCGATTGAGTCGCTCCGGGTAGGCCACCTGGAGTCGCGCCGGATAGTGGTCGGCGCCTGCCGGGGGAATGGGAGAGCTCATGGGAGCCGCCTTTCAGGGTGTCCTGGCCCCGGGTGAACCGGAAGCCCTGGATTCCCTCACTGAACCACCACGCTCTGCGCCGACGTCTTCAGTTCGCGGCGGGCGGAAGGGACGGTCCCCGGTTGGTTGCCGGCCCCGGAGCCACCCGCACCTGCCGATGGTGCCCATGCCCGGCCTGACGGCCCGACGGGTGCATGGCTTCCCTGGCAGTACCCCCTTCTGCATCGCCTGGTGAGGCAGGGTTTCATCTCCGCGAAGTGGGGCGAGGCCCCCAACGGACGCCGCCGCAAGTACTGCGCGACCACCACGGGCGGGCGGCCGGAGCTGATCGGGCAGGCCGCCCAGTGGCGCGCGGTGGCCGACACCCTGGAAGGGCTGCTCGGCGTCCCCGTGCCGTTCCCGCCGCTGTTCGGCTTCCGCTGAGCGTCCAGGTCGTCCGATTCGACGGCGAGGCGGCTCTGCGGCCCCAGATCGCCCGTGAACCACCCACCGCGAGCGTGCGAGGGAGCATACTGACCGGGTGGACGACACGTTGACGATGATTCAGCAGCTGACCAGCGACGAATGGGCTGAGCGGGGGAGACGTCAGCGCAAGGACATTCCGCGCTCGAGCCTCGCCTCCCTGACACCCAGCACCGAGGACCCTGTCGACATCCTCACCGAGCAGAACACGAGCCGGGTCGCCGATCTCGTGCCGCTACGCTTCGCGCGGATGCTGACCGATCCGTTCTCCTTCTTCCGTGGCTCCGCCGCGCTGATGACCGCCGATCTCGCCGCCTCCCCGCACACCAATCTCCCGGTGATCTCCTGCGGTGACGCCCACATCTCCAATTTCGGTCTGTACGCCTCCCCCGAACGCGACCTGGTCTTCGACCTCAACGACTTCGACGAGACAGCCGTCTCGCCCTTCGAGTGGGATCTCAAGCGCCTGGTGGCCAGCCTGGTCGTCGGCGGACGCCAGGCCGGCTACTCCGCCCAGTCGGTGCGCGAGTCGGCAGTGAGCGCGGTCGACCAGTACATCTCCGGGGTCCGGGACCTGATCGAACTGGGCGTGATGGAGCGATACCACCTGCACGTCGAGCCCGAGCTCATGGAATCCCGCGTCTCCCCGGCCCTGCGTCAGGTCATCGACGAGACAACCCGGCGGGCACGCAAGCGCACCTCGAAGCGGGCCGCGCGCCGCCTCACCGAGATCGATGCGCAGGGAAACCTGCGATTCCGCGACGACCCGCCCGTCCTCACCCACGTCGGCGAGGAGAATGAGTCGGAGCTGCGCCAGACCATCCTGACCTATCTGGCCGGCCTCGAGCCGGACATCGCGCTGCTGCTCTCACAGTTCCGGCTTCTCGACGTGGCCAGGCGCGTCGTGGGTGTCGGCAGTATCGGGACGCGCTGCTACATCGCCCTTCTCATCGGCCCGACCGGCGAGGCGCTGATCCTCCAGGTGAAGGAGGCGACGGCCTCCGTCCTCACCACGTGGGGCCACCAGGAGCAGCCCGAGCCCCTCGCCCGGTTCGTGAGTGAATTGGGCCAGGGAGCACGGGTGGTCGGCGGGCAGAAGATGCTCCAGGGCGTCTCCGATCCCTTCCTCGGCGCCGTTCGTTCGGGTGGACACGACTACTACATCCGTCAGTTCCACGACATGAAGGGCAGCGTCGACGTCGATTCGATGGACGAGGAGGTCTTCGGCGAGTACGGCCGGGCCTGTGCCCTGCTGCTCGCCCGGGCGCACGGACAGAGCCCCACCCTCGGCAGCGTTGTCAGCTACATCGGGGGCGGGAAGCCGCTGCGGACGGCGATCGTCGACTTCGCCGAGAGCTATGCGGACAAGTCCGAGGAGGACTTCGAGAAGCTCACCGAAGCGGCACGCACCGGTTCGGTTCCGGTGGCACCCGATCCGGCCCGTTGAACGGCCCCATCCGCGACTGCTGCCCGCACGCGGGGCAGGTGAGGCAACGCGATCACTCAGCGAAGCGTCCAGCGCTCCACCACGGCGCAGCGCTGTGACTCGTACCAGCACAGGTCGACGTGTTCGGCCCGGCAGTCCGCAGGCACCAGTCTGCCCACCAGCCGCCGGGTCGACCGGAGGGTGACGCTGTCGGACAGCACGTCAAGACTCAGGTGGGGCACCGGGTGCGGGCCGCCATAGGGGGTGACCTCCGGAAAAGCCTTCTGCAGGGCATCGACAGCGTGCTGGAAGGGTTCCATGGGAGTGGGGCGCAGATGGATCATGCCGGTGGGGAAGACATCCATGTGCGCCAACTGGAAATCGAAGCACGACAGACGGCTGACGACCTGTTGCACCCGCACTTCGGAAGGCAGCTCGAACAGCGGCGCCAGCAAGGTGATGTGCGCATGGCAGAATCGCGGGTCGGCGCTGAGGAGGGCCGGGTCGTAGAACTCGGTTCTGGACCGCACGAAGGATTCCAGCTGTGGCACCGGGATCTCCAGCACCGCGTGACCCCGCCACTTGGCAGGATCTTCGCTGGGCCGGTAGGAGCCCGCCGTCACACGCGCCGCTGAGGGCGATTCGCTGCGCACCGCCGACGGATCAGGCCTCGGCGATCCGTGCCACCACGTCGCCGCTGGACACCGGGGTGCCGGCCTCGACGAGGTCATGGACGATCCCGGAGCGATGCGCCGCGATCGGCTGCTCCATCTTCATGGCCTCCAGCACCATCACCGTCTCGCCCTCCTCGACATGCTGGCCCTCGGTGACCGAGGTCTTCACGATGGTGCCCTGCATCGGCGAGGTGAGCGCGTCTCCGCTGGCCTCGGTGACCTTCGCACCGCCGCGTCCGCGCCTGGTGGGCTTGCGCAGCTTGGCGGCCCGGGGAGCCCCCGCCTGCAGCCCTGCTGGCAGTTTCACTTCGAGTCGCCGCCCATTGACCTCCACCACGACGCTTTGACGCTCGGTGGCCTCATCGGCGGTGCCCAGCTCTCCGGAATAGGGCTCGATCTGGTTGTCGAACTCCGTCTCGATCCAGTCGGTGAACACCCCGAAATGGCCATCGGCGGCCGTGAACGCCGGATCCTCGACGACGACGCGGTCGAAGGGGATCACGGTGGGCATGCCATCCAGCTCAAGCTCGGCCAGGGCACGGCGAGCACGTTCCAGCGCGACCTGGCGATCCGGGCCGGAGATCACCAGCTTGGCCACCAGGGAGTCGAAGGCCCCTGGCACGCTCATGCCACGCTTGTAGCCCTCGTCGACCCGCACTCCGGGCCCGCAGGGCGGGCGGAAGCGAGTCAGGGTGCCGGGTGCCGGCATGAAATTACGGCCGGGATCCTCGGCGTTGATCCTGAACTCGAAGGAATGTCCCTCCGACGGAGGATCGGGGTAGTCCACACGCCCACCGCAGGCCACCCGGAACTGCTCGCGCACCAGATCCACCCCGCTGACCTCCTCGGTGACAGGATGCTCCACCTGCAGGCGGGTATTGACCTCCAGGAAGCTGATGGTGCCGTCCTGGCCCACCAGGAATTCGCAGGTGCCGGCGCTCACATAACCGGCCTCCTTGAGGATGGCCCTGGACGACTCGTAGAGCCGCTCGATCTGCTCAGCACTGAGGAAGGGCGCGGGCGCCTCCTCGACGAGCTTCTGGTGGCGGCGCTGCAGGGAACAGTCGCGGGTGGACACCACCACGACATTGCCGAATTCGTCGGCCAGGCACTGGGTCTCGACATGGCGGGGCCTGTCGAGATAGCGCTCCACGAAGCACTCGCCGCGGCCGAAGGCGGTGATTGCCTCCCGTTCGGCCGAGTCGAACAGTCTGGGGATCTCCTCAATGGTGCGTGCCACCTTGAGGCCGCGTCCGCCACCGCCGAAGGCGGCCTTGATGGCAACCGGCAGGCCGTGCTCCTTCGCGAAGTCGACGATTTCGTCGGCGTCCTTCACCGGGTCGGGAGTACCCGGGACCTGCGGGGCACCGACCTTCTGCGCGATGTGACGGGCAGTGACCTTGTCACCCAGCTTCTCGATGGCCTGGGGCGGCGGCCCGATCCAGATCAGCCCGGCGTCGATGACTGCCCGTGCGAAGTCCGCGTTCTCGGACAGGAAGCCGTAGCCCGGATGCACTGCGTCCGCCCCGCTGCGCTGCGCCACGGCGATGATCTTCTCGATGTCGAGGTAGGTCTCTGCTGGCGTGGAGCCGTTGAGTGCGAAGGCCTCATCGGCGAGGTGGACGAACAGCGAGGCCGAGTCGGAATCGGCATAGACGGCAACGCTGGACATCCCGGCGTCCTTGGCCGCCCGGATGACACGGACGGCGATCTCACCACGGTTGGCGACGAGCACCTTGGAGATGGTTCGAGCGGGCTCGGCACTCACCACGGGTTCCTCCTCAAGACAGATCGCGCCGACTCGGGACGGGCCGCGCGGCACTACGGAACAGCGCTGAAATGGAGTTTAGGGCAACATGGCGAATACGTGCTCCCGTGAAAGGGGCACAACCGGCGACACGCACACGGGTGTCTCCCGATCGACGACGCGATGCGGCCGCGACAAGGGGTTTCGCTCAGCGCTGATGCTGGCAGTTCTCACACCAGAACAGCCGCCGCGCGGCCAGCAGCTCCTCGCGCACGGGGGCATTGCAGACCAGGCAGGGCAGTCCGGCGCGGCGGTAGACGTAGACCTCGCCGCCGTGGGCGTCGATGCGTGGCGGCCGGCCCATCGCCTCCGGCATGTGCTCTGGGCGCACGGTGTCGATGCGGCCATCGCGCACGCCCAGCGCCATCATCTGCACGAGGTCGGCCCACACCGCATCGAAGCTCGCCCGGGTGAACAGATTGCCGGGGCAGTGCGGATCGATGCCATTGCGGAACAGCACCTCTGCCCGGTAGATGTTTCCCACCCCGGCGAACAGCGACTGGTCCATCAGCAGCGCGGCGATCGGGCGCTTGGATCGATGGACCCGGGCCCAGGTCTTCTCCGGATCGGCATCTGCACGCAACGGATCCGCACCCAGCGCAGTGGTGGCGATTGCCTTCTCACCAGGAGTGATGAGCCGGCACAGCTGCGGGCCGCGCAGGTCCGCAGCCCACTGGGAATCACTGATCCGCACCCGCACCTGGCCGATCGCCGGTGCGGTGGGGGTGATGGAGAGCCTGCCGATCAACCCGAGGTGGATGTGCAGCACATCGGTGGGGGTCCCGGCATCGAAGCCGATGAACAGATGCTTGCCCCAGGCCTCGGCTCGCGTCACCCTCGAACCGTCAACCAGCGCCGCCGACTCGGCAAAGCGTCCCTGCGGTGAACTGACCTGCACGATGTGGTCATCGAACACCTCATCGATGCGTTGTGCGAGGCGGTGCAGGACATGACCTTCAGGCATGGGGGTCAGTCTAGGAGCGCAATTCCGGCTGCCCGGGGCAAGCCGGGTCCAGCGGAATCAGCCGAGCTCATAGTTGCCGGCCAGCACCACCTCGGGTGCGTTGGCGACTGCCACCTCGATTCTTCGGCGCGAGACCGGTGTGATGCCGCCGGGAAGGCCATCCAGGCCGAACCAGCGCACCGCGGAGTTCTCGCCGTCCCCGGTACCGGTGGAACCGCTCACCACATGGGCCCGGTAGCAGTGGTCCACGAAGGAGCAGACATCGCCGTTGGCATAGCTGATCGGGCCCACCACGCCGGTCATCACCAGCCGCTCGATGGACACCTCCAGCTCCGTCTCCTCCAGGCACTCCCGTGCTGCGGCCACCTGCGGCGGTTCACCCGGCTCGACGATGCCGTCGATGGTGGTCCAATTGCCGTTGTCAGCCCGGCGTCCCAGCAGCACCTGCGTCGAGTTGCCCTGTTCTCTCAGCACGACGGTGGAGCTGCCAAGCAACCACAGTGGCCCGTGGCCGATGTACCGGCGTAGGTTCACGATGAACTCGGGTGTCGGCATGGTCCTCCAAAGCTCGGTGGCAACACCGTCGATCCTATGGTCCGCCGCCATGCTGGGGAGCGGGGTGCATTGACTCCAGGAGGAAACAGCGCGATGGCGACGACACGGAGCCGGGTGTGGCGCGAGGGCGCGCTCGTCGAACAGGACTTCCCGTTGCGTGCGCTGTCCGAACGGATGGGGACGAACGGGAATCTGGTCTGGTTCGATCTGCTCGACCCCACGGCCGATGAACTCCGAGAACTCGCCCAGCAACTCGGTTTCGACCTGCATGCCGTGGAGGATGTGCTGGCGCCGCGCGAACGCGCGAAGGCTGTGCGTCACGACAAGCGCTGGTTCGTCCTCGTGCACGCACTCCAGCTGGCTGACACCCAGGACTACGAATCGCGGGTGAGGTCGGTCCGCGTCTCGGCCTTCGTGCTGCCGAATGTCCTTGTCACCGTGCGTACCGATCCCAGCTGGGGGATTGATCAGGTCGTCGGGCGGTGGGACGACAACCCGGGTCTGATCGCGATGGGCACCCCCGGTCTGCTGCATGGCCTGCTCGATGTGGTGGTGGACGGCCACTTCGAGGTCATCGAGCAGCTCGACGACTCGATGGAGGAGCTGGAGGATCTGCTCTTCGACGAGGAGACCAGCACCCGCCATGTGCAGCGGTTCACCTACCAGCTGCGCCGCGAACTGGTCGAGGTGCGCCGGGTCTGCCTTCCGATGCGCGATGTGGTCGCCTCGGTGATCCGCGGCACCCAGGAGCTGGTGGACTGGGTGATGCCGCTGCGCGGCTACTACGAGGACCTCTACGACCATGTGCAGCGGGAGGGGGAGTGGACCGAGTCGCTCCGCGACCTGGTGTCCAGCATCTACGAGACGAACCTCTCGCTGGCGGACTCGCGGATGAATGTGATCATGAAGCAGCTGTCCGGATGGGCCGCCATCATCGCCGTGCCCACGCTCATCACCGGGTGGTTCGGCCAGAATGTGCCCTTCCTCGGCTTCGGGACGAGGACGGGGCTGTGGGTGTCCACAGGGCTGATCGTCGTCTGCGTCGTCACCATCTACCGGATCTTCAAGACCAAGGGGTGGATCTGAGAGCAGCAGCGGGCCAGGATGCTCTCGGCATTCTCCGGTTGGCCCGGGTCGTGCGATCGCAGTGATGGACTGCGCAGCCGTCCCACCCCTGTGCCGTCCACGCGGCAATGGTGCTGTCCAGCAGGTGTGGGCGGGGACCATTGGGCCTGGTCTCTAGGCTGTCTTCGTGCCTTCACCTCCCCGGACGCCGCGTGGCAGCCGCGTCGCTGTGATCCTGCGTCCGGCAGCACTCCTGGTCACGGGGCTTGCTCTGCTCCTGGCCGGTGCGGGATGCGCGTCAGGAACGGGCGCCCATTCTTCAAGTACTGTCGTGTCGAGTGCCAGCACCCCGGGCACGGCGACGAGCTCTCCCGGCACGTCCGCTGCGCCGGAGCTCCCCCGGAGCTCGGCCCCCGGCGCGACTTCCGGAGTGAGCCTCGCCTCGCTGGGTTTCCTGCATGCGCCGGAGAACTTCAGCGTTCCCGGCGGCCTGTATCTCCAGCAGACGGTGGATCAGAGCAATGTCGTGACACTCGTCGTGCCCGAGGAACAGGGTGCCGAGCTGTTGAACCATCTGGAGGCGACGCTGCCGACCGAGGGTTTCACCATCACGGCCCGCAGTGCCGATTCGCTCATCTTCAGCGCCCCCGGCTGGCAGGGCGCCTTCACGATGTCCGACCAGGTCGCCGGACTCACCCTGCGCCGAGTGAACCAGTAGCTGCGCCACGGGCCGTCACCTGGCGGTTCAGCCCTTCTGGGGATGATCCCCCAGCAGGTCGAACCAGCCCACCCCGAGGTCGAGCAGCATCTGGCGCACCAGCGGCAGGGAGATGCCCACCACATTGTGCGGATCGCCCTCGATCCTGGTGATGAAGGGGCCACCGAAGCCATCGATGGTGAAGCCACCCGCCACCACCTGAGGTTCCCCGGTGGCGACATAGCGGGCGATCTCGGCATCGCTCAGGTCTGCGAAGGTGACGACCGTGGTGGCCACCCTGGTCATCTCGTGCAGTGTGCCGTCGCGCACCACCACCACGTGATGCCCGGTGTGGATGATGCCCTGACGGCCCCTCATCCGGTACCAGCGCACGATGGCTGCCTCAGGTGTTCCGGGTTTGCCGTAGATGTGCCCCTCTGTCTCCAGCAGCGTGTCGCAGCCGAGAACCACGGAGGGCACGTCCAGACGGTGCTCCTCGTTCAGCGCATCGATGACGCAGCGGCACTTCTGCTGGGCCAGGCGGGCGGTGAGGTGGCCGATGCTCTCTCCCAGGGCGGCGGTCTCGTCGACGTCGGGCACGACAGGGACGGGACGCGCCCCCGCGCCACGAAGCGTTGCCAATCGCGCGGGGGAGGAGGACGCAAGAACCAGCTGCACGCCCACAGCCTAGTGGGACAAGGCTGAACCAGTCGTCCGCGGACTCAGCGCAGACTGGAACCCCAGGCCTCGCGCCCTGGGATCAGGGGCTGTCGCACGGTGCGCCAGTAGGACTTCCAGCCGCTGAACTGTGCACGATCCTCATTCTCGCGAGCAGGGGACTCCGCGAGCACGGCGGCGAGCACGACGCTCAGTGCACCCAGCTCCTCCTCGGTCGGTTCCCCCTTGGCCACCTGGACCGCAGGCAGCTTCGCAGCGTGGTCCTCGTGATTCATGCCGGCTCCACTCACAGCGGGATGTTTCCGTGCTTCTTGGGCGGCAGCGACTCCCGTTTGGTGCGCAGCAGCCGCAGGAAACGGATCACCTGAGAACGCGTCTCGTGCGGATAGATGACCTGGTCGAAGTATCCCCGCTCGGCGGCCACATAGGGATTCGACAGCTCCCGGTCGTACTCCTCGACCAGTCGCGCCCGCTCGGCATCCGGGTCCTCGGCAGCGGCGATCCTCTTGCGGTGCAGGATGCTCACCGCACCGTCGGCTCCCATCACCGCGACCTGCGCGGTGGGCCAGGCGAGGTTGACATCCGCCCCAAGGTGCTTGGAACCCATCACGATGTAGGCGCCGCCATAGGCCTTCCGGGTGACGACGGTCATCTTGGGCACGGTGGCCTCGCAGTAGGCGTAGATGAGCTTCGCACCGCGGTGGATGATGCCGTTGTGCTCCTGCTCCACGCCCGGCAGGAAGCCGGGCACGTCCACGAAGGACAGGATCGGGATGTTGAAGGCGTCGCAGGTGCGCACGAAGCGCGCAGCCTTCTCGCTGGCCTTGATATCGAGGCAGCCGGCGTACAGCAGCGGCTGGTTCGCGACGATCCCGATGGAGCGTCCCTCCACCCGGCCGAAGCCGCAGATCACATTCCCGGCGTACAGCCCCATCACCTCGAGGAACTCGTCGTCGTCGAGCACCGTGCGGATGACCTCGCGCATGTCATAGGCCTGCGTGGGGGAGTCCGGCATGAGCGTGTCAAGAGTGCGATCGTGATCGGTGATCGGGACGTCGATGTCGTCGGGAAATTCGTAGACCGGTGGGTCGTCCAGATTGTTCTGCGGCAGATAGCTCACCAGATCGCGAACGTACTCGATGGCATCGGCCTCGTCGGCGGCCAGGTAGTGCGCATTCCCGGCGATCGCATTGTGCGTGCGGCCACCACCGAGTTCCTCCATGGTGACGTCCTCGCCGGTGACCGTCTTGATGACATCGGGCCCGGTGATGAACATCTGGGAGGTCTGGTCGACCATCACCACGAAATCGGTGAGCGCCGGCGAATAGACGTGACCGCCCGCCGCGGCGCCCATGATGATGGAGATCTGCGGGATGACGCCGCTGGCCAGGGTGTTGCGATGGAAGATCTCGCCGTACATCGCCAGGGAGGCGACCCCCTCCTGGACACGGGCTCCACCCCCTTCATTCATCCCGATCAGGGGAACGCCGGTCTTGGTCGCGAAGTCGATGATCTTGCAAATCTTCTCGCCGTGGGACTGCCCCAGTGAGCCACCGAAGATGCCGACATCCTCACTGAACACGCACACCGGGCGTTCATGGATCGCTCCGACGCCGATGATCACGCCGTCCCCATAGGGCCGATGGTTCTCCATGCCGAAGGCATGGCTGCGATGGCGGCTGAATTCATCCATCTCGGTGAAAGTGCCCTCGTCCAGCAGCGCGAGAATCCTCTCGCGAGCTGTCATTTTCCCCCGCGCATGCTGCTTTTCGACGCTCGACGCGGAGGCTGCATGCACCGCGGAATCGATGCGCTCGCCCAGCTGAGCCAGCTTTCCGGCGGTGGTGTTGGAATTCGTCGGCATGACCTGAACACTAGCCGCCACGACCGGTCCCAGCATGGGTGCTGTCACGGGACGATCCGGGGCGCGGGCAGAATGTTGGCCGTGAGTATGGATGCGCGCAACGACCCGGATTTCGTCGACCGGACCGAAGCGGTCGTCCGGCTCGGCTCGATGCTGCTCAGTTCCGGCACCGGTGCCTACCGTGTCAAGCACGCCATGGCGCGTGCGGCGAAGGCCATGGGAATGGATCGCCATGACGCCGCTGTCTCGCTCACCGAGATCACCACCACGACCCATCGCGGTGACAATTTCCGCACCGTGGTCCGCGAGGTGCCGCGGGTGGGCGTGGACGCCAGCCGTATCGAGGCGCTCGAGAAACTCTCCCGGAATCTGCCCGAGACCTGCTCGGCGAACTATCTGGACAGCTGGCTGGACTACATCGCCCGCAATGTCAGAGCCGTGTGGCCGCCCTGGGTGAACATGATGGCAGCCGGTGTTGCCTGCGCAGCCTTCGCCATTCTCAACAAATTCAGCCTCGAAGAGGCCTTCGTGGTGCTGGTGGGCGCCGGTTGCGGCCAGGCGGTGCGGCGCACGCTGTCCAAGAGACAGGCCAACCAGTTCGGGGTGGCAGCCCTCTCGGGCTTCACCGCCTGTGTGGTCTACCTCGCGATCACCATGCTGTGCCGAGCGCAGCCATGGCCGCCGCTGCAACACGTCGACGGCACCGGCTATGTCGCGGCCATCCTCTTCCTGGTGCCGGGCTTCCCCCTGATGACCTCGGTGCTCGACCTTGCCCGGCTCGATCTCACGGCCGGTGTGCCGCGGGCCGTGTACGCGATAGCCCTGGTGATCTCCGCCGGCGCGGGCGCCTGGGCCGTCTGCCTCATCTTCGGCCTGGAACCGTTGCCCCCGGGCCAGCACTTCGAGGGCGTCGCGTGGTGGATCGCCATCGCGGTGAGCACTTTCATCGGGATCTGCGGGTTCGCGGTGATGTTCAACTCGACGGTGCCCATGATGCTGCGGGCCGCCACCGCCGGAATGGTCGCCAACACCTGTCGCTTCGCCATGGTGGCGGCCGGAATGCCACCGGCTGCGGCGAGCTTCTTCGGCGGGTTCATCGTCGGCATGCTGGCATGGTTGCTGGCGCATCGCGGGCAGTTCGCACGGATCACCTTGTCCGTGCCGGGTTCGGTGATCATGGTTCCTGGCACCGCGGTGTACCGCACGCTCTACTGGTTCAATCTGGGCAACACCGCACAGGCCATCAGCTTCGGCACCGATGCCTTCATCGGTGTGCTGGCACTGGCGTCCGGGCTCGCGGTTGCCAGGATGTGCACCGATCCCGGTTGGACGATGATGCGCTGGCGCAACAGCCCGCACGCGTTCAGAACCTGATTCGCCCCTCGGGACGATCAGGACATGGTTCGGCCCCTCGGAATTGCTGGTCGAGCCGGTTCCCGGGCCACGGCTAGAGTGGCGGCCGTGCCGTCCACGCCTCCCCTCGATGTCCCCGGACTCATCCGTCTCCTGGGTTCCGCCAGCTGTTGGGGACCGATCGAATGGCAGTCGGCCACCGGTTCCACCAACGACGACCTCGCTGCGCGCGCCCGCGCCGGGGCCGCGTCCGGGCTGGTGCTGCTCAGCGAGCACCAGGCGGCAGGGAAGGGACGTTTCGAGCGTCAGTGGCAGGACACCCCAGGCACCGGGGTGGCCACCTCTGTGCTCGTCCGCCCGTCTCCGGCGCCCCGGCAATGGGGCTGGCTGAGCCTGCTGGTGGGCATGGCGGTCAAGGACGGCATCCAGAACTACACCCGTGCCGAGCCGGGCAGGATCAGTCTGAAGTGGCCCAATGACGTGCTCATCGACGGCCGCAAGGTCTGCGGGATTCTCTGCGAGCGGGTCGGCGACAAGGCGGTGCTGGGCTGGGGTCTCAATGTGAGCATGGACGTCTCGGAGCTCCCGGTGGACACCGCCACCTCGCTGTTGCTGTCAGCTCTGCCGCATGACAAGACGGGCTTGATGGCAGCGGTGCTGACCAGCCTGCAGCGATGGTTCGAGCTCTGGCAGCCGCGCGGGGAGATCCGCGAGGAGTACCAGAAGACCTGCGACACGATCGGGCGGCGAGTGAATCTGCACGCCGACATCGAGCAGTCCGGCAGCTCGATCATCCCAGGCCTGGCAGTGGGGGTCGACCACACCGGCGCGATCCTCCTCGAGGACGATGCCGGCAACCGCGTGGCGCACACTGCCGGCGATGTGGTGCATCTCCGGCCGGAGACGGGCGCATGAACTCGGCCTGCGACGGGACTGACACAATGGTTCTTGCACTGGGAGCACTGGGAGGGATTCATGCTTGGGCGCCGGCACAAGGACTTCGCGCCGGATGAGCGGGTCATCGTCCGGTTCCGGACCAACCCTCGGGTGCTGATCCTTCCCATCGGGATCGTGATGCTGTTCTCCGGGGTTTTTGGGGTCATGATGGCCAATCTGCCGAGCTTCGTCGAACCATGGGGTGGTTACGCCCTCATCGTGATCTTCGCGGTCCTGCTGGTGATCTTCGCCGTCAATCCTTTTCTGCGCTGGGCCGCCACCAGCTACACCATCACCACGCACCGCGTCACATTGCGCGCGGGCGTCATCCGCCGTGTCGGACAGGATCTGCCGATCAACAGGATCAGCAATGTGGCCTACACGCGGGGCCTGCTGGACCGGATCGGAGGGTCCGGCACGATCCGGATCACGACCAGCGCTGACACATCCGTCTCCATCTCCGGTATTCCCGAGGTGCAGGACGTGTACAACCTGCTCGTCGACCTGATACACGCCA
Organism: Propionibacterium sp.; assembly: GCF_047719395.1. NCBI lineage: Bacteria > Bacillati > Actinomycetota > Actinomycetes > Propionibacteriales > Propionibacteriaceae > Propionibacterium > Propionibacterium sp. The sequence continues at coordinate 16,286 of NZ_JBDNTB010000028.1, read as the reverse complement.
GCAGCTCGTCGAGATACTGAACCGGCTCGCCGGGTAGCGTGGAGGCCAAGCTGCCCACCCAGCGGGCCCTCTCGGAGGTGTCAATGCCCAGGATCAACGCACCCACAGTGCGGGAGCACCACGAGATGGTGCTCACCGGACTCATCGACGCCGCCGAAGCCGTGCTGCGCGAGGAGGGGCCGGGCGAGCTCACCGCGGCGGCGGTGAGTGCGCGTGCCGGGGTGGCTCGCAACTCCATCTACCGATACGTCACCTCGGTGGACGACCTGCGGGGGCTCGTGGTGCAGAGATACATGCCGGCCTGGTTCGCCGCAGTGCAGACGAGCATGGATGCCGCAGATGACCCCGGTGAGCAGATTGTCGCGTGGGCCCGGGCCAATCTGGAGCAGGCCACCACGGCCGGCCACGGTTGGCTGATGCGAGTGGGAGGGCATCGCCTGGATGCCGGCTCCGCACACACGGTGGATCAGGCTCACCACTCCCTGACAGGAGCTCTGCTGGAGCCGTGGTCGCGGATTGCACCCGGTCAGGCCAAGATCGCCGCAGCGATGACCTTCGGAATCCTCACCGCCTGCATGCGCCAGGTCGAGGCCGGCGACAGCTTCGATGCGGTGTGCGGGGCACTGGAGCGCGCGGTGCGCGGCCTGGTGTCCTCGCTGGCCAGCTGACAGGGCCATTGCCGGTTCGGCCGGGTTGTTCCGGGCTCACAACACCTCGGGGACGAGTGTCTCGCTCAGCACACCGCTTGACGTCGGTTCGCTGCTGGGCATGACGTGCAGGGCGTGAGGCCCCTCGCGTTCCGCGATGATCTTGTTGAGGGTTCCGTCCACGAAGTGCAGCGCCGCACCATCGTCCACCGCGTAGCCACCGGGGATGACGCCGGAGGCGACCGTCTGGGTGTACATCGCGCCGCGGTCCTCGCCGTCCAGATGGGGGCAGAAGCTGCCGGAGAGCAGGCCGAGGCCGCCGCGCCAGCCGCGCAGATCCCCGAAGCCGTCGGTGAGGCAGCCTTCGAACCAGCACGCAGCGCCGGCGGACAGGCCGCTGAACACGGTATTGCGGGAGCGGTCCCGGGCGATCCTGCGGAACAGCCTCGACACGCCGTGGGCCTCCCACAATGCCAGCAGGTTGACGGTGTTGCCGCCACCCACGACGAATACATCGGCGTCCGGCAAGCGAGCCACCGATTCTGCGGCACCTTGCCACAGCGTGAGCACCATGGTTCGCACCCCGAGGCCGGAGTAGGCCATCAGGAATTTGTTGATGTAGGGAGCGGAATCCGCTGACGCGGTCGGGACGAAGCACACCAGCGGTGAGGGAGAGCCCGACAGCTCGACGATGTATCGGTCCAAGCTGGTCGGTGCACCATTGGCCGCCATCGAGAAACCGCCGCCGCCCATTGCCACGATGTGAGTGCTCATGCGGTCATCATGTCACGGTGCCCGCAGGCTCTGATGGCGAATTTGGCCCACGGGTCTCTTGGTGCGTGTGCGCCCATCCGAGGCGTGGCGACCGGCTCTGGTCCCGACTGGAGTGACCACGTGAATGGGGCGCCCATGAGTCTCCCGGTGGCCTGTGCGCCCCTCTGGAGGATGGCGACCGGCTCTGGCCCCGACTAGGGTGACCACGTGAATGTGGCGCACACAGTCGGCATTATCGGTGGCGGCCAGCTGGCCCGGATGATGTACCAGGCCTCCATCGGCCTGGATCTGAACATCGCACTGCTGGCCGAGGGGCCGGACGTCAGTGCCGCACGCGTCGTGCACGACGTGACCGTCGGCGACTACACCGAAGCTCAGGTCGTCAAGGATTTCGCGGCGACCGTGGACGCCCTCACCTTCGACCATGAGCACGTGCCGACCCGTCTTCTGGAGGAACTGGAGGTCACCGGCCTGGCCGTGCGACCAGGGTCCGGGGCACTGGTATACGCCCAGGACAAGGCCCTCATGCGCGCCAAGCTGGGCGGTGAGCTGGGGCTTCCCTCACCTCGTTGGAGAATCTGCCCCGATGCCGAGGCCCTGCGTGCATTCGGCAACGAGACGGGCTGGCCGATCATCGCCAAGGAGTCTCGTGGCGGCTACGACGGCCACGGCGTCTGGCGCATCGATGGGCCAGACGACTGCGGGGAACCCTTCCAGGAGAGCCTGGAGGTGAGTGCGGGCGAGCGCGTCGAGATCATCGGCGAGGAATTCGTCGACTTCACCCGCGAGCTGTCGGTCATCGTGGCGCGCACTCCCGAGGGCGAGTGCGTCAGCTATCCGGTGAGCGAAACCGTGCAGGAGCACGGCATCTGCGTCGAAACCACCACACCTGCGCCAGGTATCGGTCCGGACCGGCAGGACGAGATCCAGCGGCTTGGGCGCGACATCGCCTCGGCGCTGGGTGTCGTCGGCCTGCTCGCCGTGGAGCTCATGGAGCGCCGTGACGGTGAGGTCGTGATCAACGAATTGGCCATGCGGCCGCACAACACGGGTCACTGGTCCATCGATGGCGCCGTGACGAGCCAGTTCGAGAATCACCTTCGCGCCGTGTCGGGCCTTCCGCTGGGTGACCCGACTGCCCGCCAGCCCTGGTGCACGATGCGCAATGTGCTCGGCGGCAGGCCCGATCTCACCGCCGGCATCGCGCATGTCGGCCGCGACGGTGGGTTGAAGGTGCACTTCTACGGGAAGACCATGAGGCCTGGTCGCAAGGTCGGTCACGTCACCAGCTATGGCAGTGACCTGGCCGACGTGCAGGCGAGAGCGCGCAGCGCAGCTGCATACCTGATGAATGAGTAGCGCCTCCTCGTGTCCGAGGGGGAGCAAGTCGAGGGGACGAGTGGATGAGTGAGCAGCAGCCCTTGGTGGGCATTGTGATGGGATCGGATTCGGACTGGCCCACCATGAAGCCCGCGGCCGATGTGCTGGGAGAGTTCGGGGTGGCCTTCGAGGCCGATGTGGTCTCCGCGCACAGGATGCCCGAGGAGATGGTGGCCTATGGCCGGCAGGCCCATCGCCGTGGTCTGCGGGTGATCATCGCCGGTGCCGGCGGGGCCGCCCATCTGCCCGGCATGCTGGCCGCGCTCACGCCTCTGCCCGTCGTGGGGGTGCCCGTGCCGCTGAAGAATCTCGAAGGAATGGATTCGCTGCTGTCGATCGTCCAGATGCCGTCGGGTGTGCCGGTGGCCACGGTCGCCATCGGCAATGCCCGCAATGCAGGTCTGCTGGCGGTGCGTGTCCTGGCTTGCGGGAACGACGAGCTGACCTCGAAGATGCTGGAATTCCAGGACTCGCTGCGCCAGGCCGCGTTGGACAAGGGTGCCGCAGTGCGCGGCCAGGTGAACTAGTTCGGTGAACTGAAGCCCGATCGTTGTCGGTGGCCGGGATGGGACGTCCCTCAGCTGGTGTACTGGCCCATCGTGGAGGTGTCGCCCTTCTCCAGTGATCCGAACATGGCTTCTGACTTGGCGGTGTCCAGGAGGACTACGGACTGGGTCCCGTCATCGGACCAGCCTGCCGGGTCGGCCACCGGCACCTGCACGGTGTAGCCGCCGCCCGAAGAGACCGACAGCATTCCCCTGACGGTGGCGATGAGCACGCCGGGGCCGGTGTCCTTGCCGCGGGTGAAGGAACCCGACAGCGCCTTGTTCACATTCCACCAGCGCACCGGGTTGAGCACCGTGCTGGGCTTCTTCAGCTTGGCGGCCACCTTGGAGACCACCTCGCGCTGGCGTTTGGCCCTGCCCAGATCGCCTTCCGGGTCGCCGTAGCGGTGCCGCACATAGCCGAGCGCATTGTCCCCGTTGAGGGTCTGGCAGCCCGCGGGCAGATTGATGTTGGCCTTCTCGTCATCCATGGGGGCGTCGAGACACACGTTGATACCGTTCACGGCGTCCACCACATTCGCGAAACCGTCGAATCCGATCTCCATGTAGCCATCGATGCGCAGGCCGGAGTAGTTCTCCACGGTCTGCACCAGCAGTTGCGGGCCACCATAGGAGAAGGCCGCATTGATCTTGTCCTTGCCGTAGCCAGGAATGTTCACATAGGAATCTCTGGGCACGCTGATCAGCACAGACTTCCCACTCGGGGGCACGTACAGGATCATGATCGTGTCGGTGCGCCCACCGTCGGCATCGCCAGTGCCCAGTTCGTCCTTCTGCGCCTGCGTGAGGTCACTTCGCGAATCGCTGCCCACCAGCAGGATCGCGGTGCCTGGCTGATTTCCGGGTCTGGTACCGGCAGGTGCCCAGTCCACCTGCGGCATGTCCGACCACGCCTTGATGGGAACCGCCACGATGTAGACGGCCCAGCACAGCAGCAGGACGAGCAATGCGACGAGTGTGCGCCGTACCGGATGCCGGCGCTTGGGGGGTACTCGCACCGAGGGCGGAAGGGGGCCGGCCGCAGCCGGTGCGGAGGGCGGAAACCGAGGGCCTGCCGGAGCGGGGTGGGGCCGTGAATAGCTCTTGGGTGTTTGCGAAGCCCGGGAATCAGCAAGCGGCCGTGGCGGGGGGTGGGGGGGCGGCTGGCCGCCCGGGTGCGATTGGGCGGCTCGGAGTCGGTCCTGCCGGTGCTGGCGTGCCGCCTTCTGGGCCAGGTATTCACGTTCGCGGCGCTCGATGTCGGCGGTGTTGGAGATGTTGGTGACCCGTCCCTGGTCGGGTTGGCGGGCGGCATCGGCTCCCTCGCCGTGGTGGTAGAGCCAGTCCAGGTCCTCCCGGCGGCTCTCCTCATCGCGCGGATCTGCCATGGGCGACACGCTACCGGCAGTGGCTGTGCCGAAGCTCATGGGCCGGTGTGATCCTCGGATGGATGTGACGATGCCCCGGAATTCGAGGGCCGGTCGGTGACGGCAGATCAAGCCTGCAACAGGCCGGAGCGCCTGCCGGTGCTGGGGAATGCGGGCCGGTATCGTGACGCCGTGAGATATGCAGTCATCATGGCGGGCGGATCCGGTACGCGTCTGTGGCCGTTGAGCCGCCAGGGCGAGCCCAAGCAGCTTCTTCGGCTGATCGGGGGAAAGAGTCTGCTCCGGTTGGCCTACGAGAGGGTTGCTCCCGTGGTGGGTGCCGGCCACGTGCTGGTGTGCACCGGCGCAGCCTATGCCGGCGAGGTGCTCGCCCAACTGCCGGAGATCTCACCGCAGAATCTGCTGGGCGAGCCGGTCGGGCGTGACTCCCTCAATGCGGTGGCCTGGCCTGTGGCTGTGCTCGCAGCCCGTGATCCGCAGGCCGTGGTGGCGATGGTGACAGCCGACCAGCTCATCGAACCGGTCGAGTTGTTCGGGCAGCGCCTGAAGACCGCCTTCGAAGTGGCCGAGAAGGATGCTGACGCCCTGGTGACCTTCGGTGTCGTGCCGGACGGCCCGCAGACCGGATTCGGCTATCTGCACCGTGGCGCGACCGTGGCCGGATTCGACCAGGTCAGCGAAGTCATCGAGTTCAAGGAGAAGCCGGACGCCCAGACTGCCCAGCGCTATCTGGGCTCGGGGGAGTACTGGTGGAATTCGGGGATGTTCGTCTGGCAGGCTGCCACCCTGCTGCGCCAGTTGCAGGCACTCAAGCCGGCAACTCATGAGGCAGTGCTCCGGCTTGCCGCCCATCCGGACCAGCTGGCCACCATCTACCCCGAGTTGGAGAAGACCTCTGTGGACTTCGCCGTCATGGAGCCGGTGAGCCGCGGGCAGGGCAGCGCGCATGTCGTCGCGGTGGCGCTCGACTCCCGGTGGGCCGATGTCGGCAGTTTCGCAAGCCTGTACACCGAGCTTCCGCACGATGACTCCGGCAATGCCGTGCAGGGGAGCGTGGTGGCCGACGACACCACCGGTTGCCTGCTGATCAATGCCGAACCGGATGGTTCGGTGCTGGCCGTCACCGGGCTGCGCCAGATGGTTGTGGTGCGCACCTCCACCGCGACGATGGCCTGCCCGATGGAGGCCTCCCAGCAAGTCAAGGGTCTGTCGCTCCGGGTGGCGCGCGATATCGACCCCGCGCTGGCCTGATCGTCCGGGCGAAGTGCCAGGAGCCGGAATGTGTCGTCGACGGTGGCGTCTGCGGATCGAGAGATGATGGTGACCGGGAGGACTTCGACATGGCTGAGCTCATGAGACGATTCCGGGAGCCGATTACCTGGTTGCTGCTCGGTGTGACGGTGCTCTACGTCGTGCTGGACCTGGCCAAACTCGGCTGGGCGGTCCTGCACGATCATCTCGGGCTCGTCGCCTCGGCCCGCCAGATCACCACATCTGTGGGGCTGGTGTGGATACTGCTCGATCTCGCCATGGTGCTGTGCTGCGTCCTCATCCGGCCACGGATTCACCGCTCCGTGCTCGTGACCCGCACTGCCGCCATCGTCGTCACGGTGGTCGTCGGCTACGACTTGTTCCTGCTCGTCGCCGGGGTCGCCGGTGCGGGCTCCGTCTTCGGCGGCGTGCTCGAGGTGGTCGGTGGCCTGCTCGAGGTGCTGTGCAAGGCTGTCGTCGCGGCGGTGCTGTGGCGGATCGCTCGGATCCTCACCACCCGTCACCGCGCCGCGGTGTCCGGAACGAGCTCGAAGCCGGTCGGAACTCAGCCGGTGTGGCAGCCCAATGATGCTGCCGGCGTCAGTTGGGGGAGGGCTGCGGATGCTGCTGGTATGGATCCGGCCGCTGCTGATCACGCGGGCCCTTCAGCTGACAATGAGCAGGCTGCCGCCCCTCCTGAACAGAACTGGACACGAGGTGGCAGCGTCCAGGGTCTGCACCCGGCTTCCGGTGACGTCGGCCCTGGAACCACGGGCGTGGCGGGGCACGGACCCTCGCCCGCGCATCCGGGAGCACCATGGCTGACCGCCGCCGAACAGGCCGCCGGGCTCGAACCGCCGTCCTTGGGCGATGTGGACCCGGACAACCGATCGGCAGCGGCACATGCAACCTCTGAGGATGGTTCCCCGGACATCGCGCCGACAGCTGGTGAGCTGCGATCCCGATGGCTGCCGCCGTCGTCCGAGGAGCACTGAAACACCCCGCTGGCAGGACGACTGCCCAGGCTCAGCGCCCCCTATCGGCCTTATCGGCGGAGTTCGCCGCGCCATTTCTCCGCAGCTGCGGAGAGGTCATACCTCGGTCCTGCATGCTCGACGAGGATGAGATCTGCCGTGAAAGTAATCGCGGAAGACTTTCCTGGTTTGACGTGAACACCTCGGCAGTCATGTAATTTCACTGTTGTGATTCGTTCGTACGGGTGCGCGCCGCCAACGCGTTGATCACCTGTTCGGCTGTGGGCAGCGTCGCTGCGTGCCGTAAGTGATCGTGCTGAGAGGAAGACTGATGCCGGAATTGTTGTCCACCATGAGTTCGGACGACGAGACTGCGTTGGAGTGGCAGGAGCGTGCGCTGTGCGCCCAAACCGATCCCGAGGCATTCTTTCCCGAGAAGGGCGGCTCGACGCGGGAGGCCAAGAAGGTCTGCCAGTCGTGCACCGTACGTGCCCAGTGCTTGGAATATGCACTCGCCCATGATGAGCGGTTCGGGATTTGGGGCGGCCTGTCAGAGCGCGAGAGACGGTGCCTGCGGCGCCAGGCAGTCTGACCGGCCCGCACCGTCAGGCGGTCTGGCAGACGGTGCGATTCCAGACGGTGCGATTCAGTCCTCGCCCTCGTCAGGATCGATCTCATCCACGGAGCGCCCGGTGAGGGCGACGATCTGGTCCACCAGGGTCTCGTGCACCAATTCCCGCAGGTCGTCGCGATCGGCGGCCCGTCGCTCCAGCGGACGCCGATAGATCACCACCCGAGGATGCCGGCCTCCCACTGCTTCAACGGCTGCGGCAAGGGGCACGGCATCGTATTCGCCGACGTTGTTCCACAGCGTCCGGGCATCGGGAACTTCGTCGACGCCGATGTCGATCTCGTCGATCACGTCTGGACAGTGGGAGGCAACATCCGCGATGGCGTCCTGGACGCACATCAGGAAGTACTGGGCTCCGCGCGGCCGGTGCGGCACGGGAACGGGCCTGCTGGTGAGGGGATTCGGCAGGGCAAGCGGCCCACGCAGGCCGCGTCCGTGGCGGTCGCGGGTGTGCATGATGTCCAGGGTAGACGTGTCAACACCAGACTTCCGCCGTGTCATGTCCTGGAGTGTCGCAGCGGAGGACTAGCCTGTTGCCGGTGAAGGACAGGCGGTGTTCCCGGAGTGGCTGCAATGAGCGGGCCGTGGCCACACTCACCTTCGTCTACGCCGATTCCACCGCCGTGATCGGTCCCCTGGCCGCTCAGGCCGAGCCCGGCAGCTACGACCTGTGCAGCGCCCACGCGCACTCGATGAGCGTGCCGCGAGGCTGGGAGGTCATCCGGCTCACAGATGCCGAGGACGAAGCCCCCGAACCCGACGAGGACGATCTGCTGGCCTTGGCCAATGCCGTGCGGGAGATCGGTTTCGGTCAGGGTCCGGACCTTCCATCCCAGCCGGACGAGGCCAATGTCGTCGAGCTTGCCCACAGGGGCCATCTGCGAGTGATCGCCGACCGGGGCGGGAGGCGCTGAACGCCGGCCACCGTGCCCGATGGATCAGCGTCACCAGCCAGGTGCATTAGGCTGACGCCCATGGGAAAAAGCTGTCGTGAAGGTTTTCCGGCTCTCGTTGCTTTCGACCTGGACGACACGCTGGCCCCGTCGAAGTCTGCGCTGTCCCCAGAAATGTGCAGGGCCTTGGCCCTTTTGCTCGAGGTGCGTCCCGTGTGCATCATCTCCGGTGGCCGCTTCTCGCAGTTGGAGGAGCAGGTACTGCGCCGGCTGCCGGCGTCGGCGCAAGTGGACCAGTTGCACATCATGCCGACCTGCGGAACTCGTTACATGCGCTTCCGGGACGGGGGGTGGACGCAGTTGTACGCCCACGACCTGAGCCAGGCTGAGCGGGACACGGCCATCGCGGCGCTGGAGAACCGTGCCAGGCAACTCGGCCTGTGGGAGCCCGACGACATCGTGCGTGGCGGGCGCATCGAGGACCGTGGTTCCCAGATCACTTTCTCGGCCCTGGGTCAGCAGGCGACGGTCGCCGTCAAGAAGGCCTGGGATCCCAGCGGCGACAAGCGGGAACGCCTGCGTGCCGCAGTTGCTGCGGACCTTCCGGATCTTGAGGTGCGAGCCGGTGGTTCCACCTCCATCGACATCACCCGGCGGGGCATCGACAAGGCCCATGGCATGAAGGAGCTGGCCACCCACACGGGCATTTCCCTGGACGACATGCTCTTCGTCGGGGACAGGCTGGAGCCGGGCGGCAACGATTATCCGGTTCGGGCTCTCGGTGTCGCCTGTCATGCGGTGACCGGCCCGGACGAGACGCTGGAATTCCTGGCGCGGCTGACTCCGGCGCTTCACAGTGGTTCTGAACCGGCGCTTGACCTGCTACCGGCCTGACTGACTTCCAGCTGTCTGAATACTCGCGAGCGAGGAGAACTGCAGTGACGACAACATCCGAGTTTGATCTCTCGGCGGCCTTCCTGGACATCGCTGCCTGCCCCGACTGCCATGCCAAACTGGCTGTCGACTACGAGCGTGGCGAGCTGGTCTGCACAAATGGCGCGTGCGGGCTCGCCTATCCGGTGCAGGGCGGCATCCCCGTGCTGCTCGTGGACCAGGCCCGTCACGTGGATCAGGACTGATGGACATGACTGAATTCGACGATTCCGCACTCGACGATCCCGATGTGCTCGCCGGGGCCGACGAATCCCTGCGCTTCCTCGCCGGTGCAGGTGCGCGCATCCGCATGGAGTCCGACTCGGTGACCGTTCCTGACTTCGGGGCGGGCCTGCGTCCCCGCGGCGTCATCATCGTCGGGCAGGAGTCCCGCCTGGTTCGCGCCGTGCTGGAACCCTGCTGCCCGGTGCCTTTCGTCGCGTGGCCCTTCGCCGGGCTGCCGGCCTGGGTGGGCTCCCTCGATCTCGTCGTCGTGCTGGCTTCCCAGGATGGCTCCGACGAGGCTCTCGTCTCGTCCGCCGCCGAGGCCAATCGCCGTGGCGCCGCATTGCTGGTGGCCACCGCGATGAACTCCAAGGTGTGGCAGGCCGCGGCGGGATCCTCAAGCCTGCTGGTACCCACCTCCACCGGCGATCCGCTTGCTGCCGCCATCGTGCTCATGTCGATCCTGCACGACATCGAGCTCGGCCCCGATGTGGTGCCGGCCGACACCGCGGAAGTCGCAGACATGGTCGCCGAGGAGTCCTCCCCCTACCACGACCTGTCCAACAATGGCGCCAAGGATCTGGCCGCCGGGCTCGCCGATGCCCTGCCCTTGGTATGGGGCGGTTCCGTGCTGGCCGCTCGTGCCTCCCGCAGGGTGGCTGAGGCCCTTCGCCGCGCCACTGGACGGCCTGCACTGGCCGTCGGCAGCGAGGAGCTCCTTCCGGTCATCGAGGGTGCCGTGCCCAGAGATCCCTTTGCCGACCCCGACGAGCTGCACGAATCCCAGCGTCCGGTCCTGCTGGTGCTCAACGACATGGCCGACAACCCCGCGATGGCCATCCAGCGCCGCCAGCTCCTCGGAGCCGCGGAAGCCCATGATGTGCGGATCTGCACCCTCGACGCCGGGCGCGGCAGTGATGTGGATCGCTATGTCACCCTGTTGCAGAAAGGCCTCTACGGCGCCGCATATGTGCGCATCGGGCTCAGCGGTGGCAGTGCTGGTGGTCCACAGATCTGATGCCTGGAGAAGCTCGGAGGGGATCGCAGGATCCCAGGGCGCCCAAGACGTCCGTGCCCATCGCCCCCACGCACGCGCAGCGTGCGGCCGAGCCGACACATCGGGACCGTTCCGGTGGCGAAGTCGACCCTGGGGGAGGAACTCGGGCCACCATCGCCGCACTGCTGGCCAATCTTGCGATTGCAGTGACGAAGTTCATCGCCTGGCTGCTCACCGGTGCCAGCTCGATGCTCTCGGAGGCCATCCACTCCTTCGCCGACACCGGCAACCAGGTGCTGCTGCTGATGGGCAATCGCCGTGGGCAGCGCGCGGCCAATGCCATTCATCCCTTCGGCTATGGCCGCCAGCGCTACATCAACGCCTTCGTGGTCTCCATCGTGCTGTTCAGCGTCGGCGGTCTGTTCGCCCTGTACCAGACGGTGCACAAGCTCATCGAGGTTGCTCGCGGCGAACCCGATGAATTGCTCAACTCCGCCTGGTGGTGGGTTCCGCTGGTGGTGCTGGGCCTGAGCATGATCGCGGAATCGCTGAGTTTCCGTACCGCCCTGCGGGAGTCCGATGCGCAGCGCGAGGGCGTCGGCCTGCTCGGTTTCGTGCACGACGCGCGCGCCCCCGAATTGCCGGTGGTCTTGCTGGAGGATTCTGCGGCCCTGCTCGGTCTGGTCTTCGCCCTGCTCGGCGTGGGTCTTACGCTGCTCACCAGCAATGGCCTATTCGATGCCCTCGGCGCGGGCATGATCGGCCTGCTGCTCATCGCGGTGGCCGTGATGCTGGGTGTCGAGATGCAGAGCCTGCTGCTGGGGGAATCGGCAACACCGGAGACGACGGCTGTCATCGTCTCCGCCCTCACCCAGACCCCGGGCATCGAGTCGGTGATTCACATGAAGACGGTTCATGTGGGGCCGGACAAGGTGCTGGTCGCGGCAAAGATCGCCGTGGCGCCGACCGACAGCGCAGAATATGTCTCCGCCGTCATCGATGCTGCGGAGCGCAATATTCGTGATGCGGAGCCGATCTGCACGTACATCTACCTGGAACCCGACATCCGCCGGGAGCCATACCGGGCTGTTCGAGGCATGGCGCGATAGCCAGCGGGCTGGGGTCAGCGATCCGGGCCCTTGTCCTTTCCCGGACGCATTGTCTCCCAGATCTCCTTGCAGGTGGGGCAGACCGGGAAGTTCTCAGGATTGCGGGTGGGCACCCAGACCTTGCCGCACAGCGCCACCACCGGTGTGCCGTTGACCATGGCCTCCATGAGCTTGCCCTTGGGCACATAGTGACTGAAGCGCTCCTCGTCGCCCTCCTCATGGACGGGCTGGGTGCGCTCCTTGAGGATGGTCTGCGACTGCGATCCAGGTGCCAGCTGACTCATGCCCACTATGGTGGCACAGTGGGCAAATGGCCACTTTCCAGACCGACCGGGGCACGGCATCTGAGGGATGGCGCACGTCGCAGTCTGCGGTGCATGCCGCTTTTGTTGTGTGATTGTCCGTCGTGATCTCCCACGCCGCCTCGCGCAGCTCGCGTCGCGCCCTGGTCGCGGCGATCCTGATCGGAGTGCTCTCGGTGGCATCGGAGGCCTACGGAACTCTCACCGCCATGCCGACGGTCGCGAGCCACTTCGGCCACCTGGAGCTGTACGACTGGGCCTTCACCCTGTTCATGACCGCGCAGGTCTTCGGCATCGTCCTCGCGGGGCGCGCCTGCGACCGGATCGGTGTGCTCGTGCCACTGATCACCGGCTTCCTGTTGTTCGCCGCCGGGCTGGCAGGCGCCGGAGCCGCACGGAGCATGGATGTCCTGCTCGCAATGCGTCTCATCCAAGGGCTCGGCGGCGGATTCCTCAATGTCGCCCTCATGGTGCTCGTCGGCAGATTCTTCAGCGACGAGGAGCGTCCCCGCATCATGGCCCTGCTCTCCTTCTGCTGGGTGCTTCCCAGCTTCGTCGGGCCGCCGGTGGCCGCCTTCGTCACCGACCATTTCGGCTGGCACTGGGTCTTCTGGGGCCTGATCCCGGTACTCGCCGCGGGACTGGTGGTGGGTGGGCCTCCCATGCATGAGGTGGCACGCTCCGATCGCGCGCAGCGCTCCCGCGGGAAGTACTCGAATGCAGCTCCTGGGACCGGGGCCGGGAGTGCAGGGCAGGTGCCGATCTGGGCCGCGGGAGCCGCGGCCGCCGGAGCTGCGCTCATCCAATATGCCGGCCATCGCCTGGACCGGATCGCCACCGCGGCAGCGCTGGCCGGGGTGCTGGCACTGGCTGTCTCGGTGCCAGCGATCATGCCGCGCGGATTCCTGCGCGCGGCACCCGGACTTCCCTCGGTGATCGGATCGCGGGGCCTGGCCACCGGCGCCTTCATGACATCGGAGACCTACCTGATCCTGGTGCTCACCCAGGCGCACGGCCTGAGCCTGCATGCGGTGGGCTTCATGCTGAGCGCAGGTGCCGTCGGCTGGTCGGTCGGTTCGTGGGTGCAGGCCAGGCCCCGGTTGGGCCTGCGCCGCGACCAGATCATCATGCTCGGTGCGGCAGTGAATCTCCTCGGCGTCGTGGGCATGTTCTGCTGTGCCGTACTCCTCGTGCTGCCGGTCGCGCTGATGATCGCCTGCTATGCGGTGTCCGGCTTCGGCATGGGCCTGCTCGTGTCGAGCACCTCGCTCGCGGTCATGACGCTCAGCAGACCTGCACAACTGGGCCGCTGGACCTCTTCGCTGCAGGTCTGCGAGGGACTTGGCAATTCGCTGGTGGTAGGGCTTGCCGGATCGGTCTATGCGACCCTGCACCTGGGCCAGCACTGGAGCACCGTTTTCGGCGCGGTCTACCTCGTCCCCACCATCGTCGCGGTCGTCTGTTTGGTCGTGTCCGTCCGTGTCGGGCCGGTGCACGACACCACATCCGGCACCGGTATTCACCTGAGCGGGGATTGACATTTCTTCCGTGTCCGGGGCGCCCTAGACTGGCTATATCAGTGGACAACGCCGTGAAGGAGGCGTGTGATGCCCCTATCCAATGAAGAGCAGCGCATGCTTGAGGAGCTCGAAGCGTCTCTTGTGGCGGACGATCCCCATCTCGCGCACACCCTCGGGGCGTCCAAGACGCCACGGCAGGTGCATGGCCGCCGGGTCGGTCTGGCCGGGGCGGGTTTCATCGTCGGCCTGGTGCTGCTGCTGGTCGGCATGCAGACGTCATTCATCGTCAGTGTCGTCGGTTTCGTCGTCATGCTGGGTTGCGCGATCTTCGGTCTCGGCTCCCTGCGAATGGCCAGCCAGGATTCACCGAAGAGTGCCAAGAAGACCAAGAACAAGAAGCAATCGCCCTCCTCGGGTGCCTTCATGAACAAGATGGAGGACCGCTGGCGCAAACGCCAGAACGACGACGGCACCGCCTGATCGCTTCCGACCCGCGGCAGCCACGCACTGCGAGACGCCGCTCATCCCCGGGCATCAGCCCGGGGTTTTTTCATGCCCTGCGGTGGTGGCATGGCTGACCCCATGGAAGGGCTTTCATGGTGGTTGAGTGGAGTGAAATGGAGTAATGTGGCGCGCAGTGGAGCAGTTGACCCCGATCGGGGAGCGAGGGGGACCCAGTGTTCTTGGGTACGCACACCCCCAAGCTCGACGAGAAGGGTCGATTCTTCCTACCGGCAAAGTTTCGTGACGAACTCGCTGAGGGTCTGGTCATCACGCGGTCCCAGGATCGCTGCCTGGCCATCTACCCGATGGCGACCTTCGTCACCATGACCCGGCCGGTGAGCACCGCTCCGGCGACTCTCAGGCAGGTCCGCGACTTCCAGCGCATGCTGGCAGCGGGGGCCAGCGACGAGGTTCCGGACAAGCAAGGACGGGTCACGATCCCTCCGGCGCTGCGGACCTATGCGGGCCTCGGCAAGGAGATCGTGGTGGTCGGTGCCATCAACCGGGTCGAAGTGTGGGACGCCGCCGGTTGGGAGGCCTACTCCGCTGCACAGGAGGACGTCTTCGCGCAGATGAACGAGGAAATCCTCACCGATGATGCTGGCCACTGACTGCGGTGTGCGGCTTCAGTCCGGGCTTGACCCCCTGGCACACCTTCCCCGGTGCCAGGTGGCCGGACCACCCGGACTGGAACCGGATGCCGCAGTCTTCATTGCCAGGAGTCTTGCCACGGGGGAGGCCTGATGATGCGGCCGACGAACTCCTCGGCGGATGAGCCATCACCAGATCCCGCGGGCATTCACATTCCGGTGATGGCCGATCGCGTCGTCGAACTGTTGTCCCCTGCGCTGGACCATGACGGAGCCGTCTACGTGGACGGCACGCTGGGCATGGCCGGACACGCTTCTCTCGTACTGGCCGCCAGTCCCGGTGCACGGCTGATCGGAATCGACCAGGACGCCGATGCGTTGACCCTGGCCGCCACCAGGTTGAGCCGGTTCGGCGAACGGGTGCACCTGGTCAGGGCCCGTTTCGACGAGCTTCCGGAGGTACTCGCCGACGCGGGTGTGTCCGGCATCGATGCGATGCTGCTGGACCTCGGCCTGTCGAGCTTGCAGATCGACCGTGCCGACCGGGGCTTCGCCTACCGGGTGGACGCCCCTCTGGACATGCGCATGGACGATCGCAACGAGCTCACCGCGGCCCGCATCCTCAATGAGTACGAGCCCGCTCAGTTGGTCAAGGTGCTGCGCAACTACGGCGAGGAGAAGCAGGCACCTCGCATCGTGCGGGCCATCGTCGCGGAGCGGGCACAGGAGCCTTTTGACAGTTCAGCGCGGTTGGTGCGCGTCATCGAGTCGGCGATCCCCGCAGCTGTCCGGGCGCGCTCCACCGGGCACCCCGCGAAGCGGACATTTCAGGCGCTGCGTATCGAGGTCAACGGTGAGTTGGCTGCCTTGGCGGGGGTGCTGCCTGAGATGCTGGAGCACATGGTGTGTGATGCTCGGGCCGCGGTGCTCGCCTACCACTCACTGGAGGATCGGATCGTCAAGCAGGTCTTCGCCACGGCCAGCCATGACTCGGCCCCCGCTGGTCTGCCCGTCGTCCCCGAGGGGATGAAGGCACGTTTCGCCTTGCTGACCCGAGGTGCTGAGCGGCCCGGGTCCCAGGAGCTGGCCGGTAATCCCCGTGCCGGATCCGCCCGGTTGAGGGCCGTACGACGAATCCGTGAGGATGCGCCGTCCGGGGGCATGCGATGAGCAGCACCGCGAATTCCGATGGAGCCAACCAGGGGTCTGACACCGCCACGAGGCCGCCGCGCGGCTGGCGGGGCACCTGGGCGGGCATCCCATTCATCGCCGTGCTGTTGACCATCCTGGGCCTGGGGATGGCCGGCATCCTCATTCTCAACACATCCATTCAGCAGCAGGAGAACCAGTTGGAGGGATTGCAGTCCCAGGCCCAGGCCGCCGGATATCGCCAGGCTCTGCTGCAGGGTCAGGTGGATCAGCTGAGCACCACCGATGTGCTTGCGGCCCAGGCCGCCAATCTGGGCATGGTGCCCAACACGAATCCGGTGATCATCGAGATGCCCTCGGGCCAGGTGGTCGGGAGTCCGCCGCCGGCTCCGGCGCGCGCTCTTCCTGGGGTGGGCCGGCCCCAGCAGGTTGCGTACCCCCCACCGGACCTCTGCATAATACCTGAGCCGACGG
>NZ_JBDNTB010000027.1:0-34627 GCF_047719395.1 Propionibacterium sp. | reverse complement strand
CCGTCGGGTGCAACGCGTTCACGTGCGTGGGGTCATCCTTCCTCCGGTCGTACGGCTCCGACCCGCCCACCGCGCACGGGCTCGGGATCAACCGCAACACGCTGGTGCTGGCCACCCTGATCGGGTGCGTCCTGCACGCTGCCACCATCCTGACCGCGAGCATCCTGGCCGACCACTTCGGCGCCAAGCGGATCATGCTGATCGGCGGGGTGCTGCTCGGCGCCTGGGCCTACCCCATGATGCTGATGTTCCGCACCGCCGACCCCACGCTCGCCTCGCTGGCCATGATCATCGGCTTCGCGTTCGGCGGGCTGTTCTTCGGCCCCATGCTGACCCTGTTCGCGCACCTGTTCACCCCGGCGCAGCGGTACTCGGGCAGCGGCATCGGCTACCAGGTCGGCGCGGCGCGGGGCGGCGGCATCTCGCCGCTGATCGCCAACCGGCTCAGCGCCGCGACCGGGTCGCCGCTGTCGGTGTCCGCCTATCTGACCATCATCATGACGCTGAGCATCCTCTGCCTGGCGCTGCTGCCGGACGCGTACCACCCGCGGAAGCAGGTCGCGACGGCGGACTGAGCTGAAGCCGAGGACGGCCGGCCAACACGGATCCCGAGGCCTCGAGGCCGAGCCCGGGGAGCCGCATCCCGGGTAACCCTGGGCTTGGGGGCCGACCGCTCACACCGGCCGGCCCCCATGCTCAGTGCAGGAACACGATGTTGATCGTCCCCGCCGCCCAGGCTGCCAGCAGCGCGATCGCCACCAGCAGCACGGCCCCGATCATCACCCACCAGTCGCCGGGATGCAGGACGGACCGGTGCGACCAGGACCGCTGCTGCGTGCCGCCGAACGCCCGCGCCTCCATCGCCGTGGCCAGCTTGCTGGAGCGCCGGATGGCGCGCACGCACCGCGCGCACGACAGGCCGCGCCGCTGGCTCCGCCGGGTGCGATCGGCGCCCCCCCGCGCCCGGCGGGGGGGCCCCGCGGGCCCGCCCCCCCCACGCTCGGGCGGCCGGCATCGCCCAAGGCGGCACCCGCGGGTGTCAGTGATCCCAACATCGTGGTGCTCACCCCTGGCGTGTACAACTCGGCCTACTTCGAGCACACCCTGCTGGCCCGCACCATGGGTGTGCCGCTGGTCGAGGGACGCGACCTGGTGGCCCGGCACGGATATGTCTACGTGCGCACCACGGACGGCCTGTCCCGTGTCGATGTCATCTACCGACGGGTGGATGACGAATTCCTCGACCCGGTGCAGTTCAATTCCGACTCGGTACTGGGGTGCGCAGGGATGCTGTCGGCCCAGGCGAACGGCAATCTCACCATTGCCAACTGGGTGGGCAACGGAGTGGCCGATGACAAGCTCATCTACTCCTATGTTCCCGATCTGACGCGCTACTACCTGCATGAGGATCCGATCCTGCCGAATGTGCGCACCTGGCGGCTGGACGATCCCGCCCAGCTCGAAGAGGTGGTGGACCGTCTCGACGAACTGGTCATCAAACCGGTGGACGGGTCCGGCGGGAAGGGCATCGTGATCGGGCCACAGTGCTCCAAGTCCGAGATCGACGATGTGCGGGCCAGGGTGCTCACCCGGCCGCGCGGCTGGATCGCCCAGCCCCTCATCCAGCTGTCCACGGTGCCCACCATGGCTGACGGCGAACTCAGCCCCCGTCACGTCGACCTGAGGCCCTTCGTGGTCAATGACGGCAAGGACATGTGGGTGCTGCCGGGCGGCCTCACCAGAGTGGCGCTCAAAAAGGGCGAGTTCATCGTGAACTCATCCCAAGGTGGCGGGTCGAAGGACACCTGGGTGCTCGGTGCCGGGATTCCCAACCCCGTGCCGGAATCCATCCAGGTGCAGGAGACGGAATCTCCCGTACAGCCGGATGTGTCGGCCAATGACGCGGCGGAATCCGACCAGCAACAGCAACAGCAACAGCAACAGCAACAGCAACAGCAACAGCAACAGCAGACGATTGTCCGTTCGGAGGCGCAGACCCGATGATGCTCAGTCGGATCGCGGAATCATTGTTCTGGATCGGCCGCTATGTCGAGCGCGCCTCGGACCAGGCGCGTGTACTCGAGGTGCACCTCGACCTGGGCGCCGGCGCCGGAGGAGCTACTGGGCTCAACTTCGGCGCAACACTGTGCAAGGCGATGGGGGCCCCGCCGGATGCCTGCGAGACCTATCAGAAGGTCTGGGACACCCTCGGGCTCAATCCTGATTCCGCGCTCTCGATCGTCTCCACCTTCGCCAACTGCCGTGAGAGCGCGAGACGCTGCCGGGAGATCCTCTCGACGTCCACCTGGGAGGCCATCAACCGCGCCTGGCGGACCATCCAGTTCGGGAACCTCGATCAGATGCGGCCCCCGGAGGCCTGTCGTGTGGTGCGGGACTTCTCGTCCATGATCGTCGGCACGCTTTCGGACACCATGCCACGCGATCAGGCCTGGTACTTCCTGGCAGCTGGGCGCTTCATCGAACGCGTCGACATGACCAGCCGGATTCTCTACGCCACGGTGGTGGCTCCGGCCCGGCCCGCAACGCACCATGTGCTGCTCCGGGCCTGCGGAGCCCAACAGGCATATGTGGTCAGCCGCGGTCAGGAGGACAGTCTGTCGGCTGCGGTGGACTTCCTGATGCGCGACAGGCTCTTCCCACGATCGGTCGTGCACAGTCTCACCAGCGCCCAGGATTCACTGGCGGCTCTCGACCCGACAGTGCTTCGCACCGGATTCGAGGATGATGCCCAGCGGTTGCTCGGCCGGGCCTGTGCCACCGTCGAGTACTCCGCCAGCCAGGATCCGATGGCCGATCTGGGCGGGCGAACGGCGAGGCTGCTCGATGTGTGCCGACAGGCAACCCAGGCGCTCACGACCCGCTATTTCGAGGGCGCCCTGGTGCCCCAGTGGAACGAGAGATGACAGATGACCACAACGCTGAGAATCGTCCACACGACGGGCTACCGCTACTCCGACCCGGTCAATGACTCCTTCAACGAGATCCGGATGTCGCCCAGCTACTCCCCCGAGCAGCTGATCCGGGAACGTTCGGTGCTCATCACCCCCACTCCCTGGTCGTACAACTTCATCGATTACTGGGGAACCCAGGTGACCGCCTTCGAGCTGCACGAGCCGCATGACCTGATGACAGTGCAGGTCACCACCTCCGTCGATGTCACCCGCACCCCTCCTGCGATCAGCCCAATGCTGCTCACCGAGGTGGGCTCGACCGAGGATCGCTGGAACGAGTACCTCGTGAACAGCCCACTGGTGGATCCCGGTGAGGAGCTGGCGGAGCGCGCAGACCAGATCGCCGCCCACAACAGCACAGTGGACGAGTGCGCACGCGAAGTCGGAGAACTCGTGCACTCCTCATTGGAGTACGTGCCGGGCAGCACCACGGTCAGCTCCACGGCCACCGAGGCCTGGGCCGCTGGAAAGGGTGTCTGCCAGGACTACACGCACCTGATGATCGGGGCCCTGCGTCATCTGGGGATTCCCTGCCGCTATGTCTCCGGATATGTCATGGGGGCCGATGATCCGCAGATCGGCACCGAGCACAAGGGCCAGTCCCACGCCTGGGTGCAGTGGTGGAACGGCTCCTGGGTGGGTTATGACCCCACCAACGATGTCATTCCCGGCGAATACCACGTTCAGGTGGGAATGGGCAGGGACTACCTGGACGTACCGCCGTTGCGCGGTATGTTCCGCGGAAAGGGCGAATCGTCCATGTTCGTCGAAGTGAAGATGACCCGCCTGGCCTGAGCCGGCCACCCGGAAGCTCAGACCTCCGAAGCCAGCGCAGGAGGGCCAAGCCGCACAACGGGTGACCAGTCCCCGGAGGGGCTCCGAAGACCGCGAAAACAGTCCACCCAGGTTGCCTGCCTGCCAATCAACAGCGGCACCTCCGGGGCGCGCGGCCCGTTCCTCAGTAGTCGGTGTCCGGGCCGCCCTTGAAGGTGGACTGGTTCCAGTCCACGATCCGCCAGCGGCCCTTGGAGGGCTCCAGGATCGTCCACGAGCAGTTCTTGATGGGACCGCGCTCGTGAGCCTGGATGTAGTTCAACCCGCACAGCGCCGCGGCGCCCATCCGGATCGAGACGCCGTGGCTGACCACCACCACTGTCTGGCCGGGGTGCGCAGCGGCGATCTCGCGCAGCGCGGCGCACACGCGGGTGCCGACCTCGGTCCTGGTCTCCCCCGTCGACGAGTAGCGACGGTCGACCTTCGAGGTGGCCCTCGGGTCGATGCCGCCTTCCCCGGCGATGTCTTCGAAGGTACGGCCGGCCCATGAGCCGACATCGATCTCCATCAGGCGCTCGTCGGTGGTGACCGCGAGCCCGGTGAGCTCGACGAGAGCATCAGCGGTGGTGGTGGTGCGGCGCAGCGGGGAACTCACGATGGCATCGGGGTTCAGTTTCGCCAGCTCAGGTGCCGCTTCGTGCGCCTGGGTCTCGCCGGTGAAATTCAGCGGCACGTCGGTCTGGCCCTGGAATCGGCTCGCAAGATTCCAGTCGGTCTGGCCATGGCGCCACAGCACCAGGCGCGTCGGTGCAGTCACTTTGCCCCTTCTCCACTCTGTATGTTCAGTTCCACCGGCGGGCAGTCCCGCCACAATCTCTCAAGGCCGTAGGTCATCCGGTCATCGACATGGAAAACATGGACGACCAGGTCGCCGTAGTCCAGCAGCACCCAGCGGTTCGCACCGTGGCCCTCACGGCGATGCGTGTGTTCGTCCACGTCCACCAGGGCATCCTCCACGGCGTCCACAATGGCTCCCACGTGACGCTCGTTGCGTCCGGAGACGATGAGGAAGATGTCGGCGATGGCGAGCTGTTCGCTCACGTCGCGGGCCATGATCTCTTCGGCCATCTTGTCCGACGCGGCTTGCGCGGCGATCCGGGTGATTTCCACGGCGTGTTCGGTGGCAGCCATCAGTGCTTCTCCTCCTGTGCCACGCCCTGAGCACTCATTTCCTCGCCGGTGGGCACGGGATCGGGTTCGAGCACCTCTGACTCGTTCGCGTCGGTGTAGAGGCCCCGCTTTGCGACATACTGGACCACACCGTCCGGCACGAGATACCACAGCGGCAGCCCGTCGAAGACCCGCGTGCGGCACTCGGTGGAGGAGATCGCCAGAGCCGGCACCTCAAGCAGGGTCACCTTGTCAGAGGGCAGATGCGAGAGATCGCTGCGGTGCAGATTGACTCCAGGCCGAGTGACGCCCACGAAATGAGCCAGGTCGAACAGGTCCTCCGCACCGCGCCAGGTGAGGATGGAACGTAAGGCATCGGCACCCGTGATGAAGTACAGATCCAGGTTGCCGCCGCGCTCGGCACGGATGTCGCGCAGCGTGTCCACCGTGTAGGTATTGCCGTCGCGGTCGATGTCGACCCGGCTCACCGTGAACCGTGGATTCGAGGCGGTGGCGATGACCGTCATCAGATAGCGGTCCTCACCCTTGGAGACCCGGCGCCCGGCCTTCTGCCAGGGCACTCCGGTGGGGACGAAGACCACCTCGTCGAGGTCGAACCGCGCGGCCACCTCGGAGGCTGCCACCAGGTGACCGTGGTGAATCGGGTCGAAGGTGCCGCCCATCACGCCCAGCCGGTAGCGCCGCCAGGTGTTGGTGCGAGCCAGGCCGAGATCGAGCCCGGGATGGCCGTCCTGCTGGTGCCCGTGCCCGAGGTTCTGAGTCTGGCCGGTGGACGAGCCGTTGCCCGGTGTGGGCTCAGTCATGGCGCCTCCCTGCTCGGCTGCCTGCAGACGACCACCCGCACGCCACTCTCACGCCCTGACCTGCCCCTCGCCGACCAGCACATACTTCGTCGTGGTCATTTCGACCAGGCCCATCGGCCCGCGGGCGTGCAATTTCTGGGTGGAGATCCCGATCTCGGCCCCGAACCCGAACTGGCCACCATCGACGAATCGGCTCGACGCGTTCACGAGCACCGCAGCAGCGTCGACCGCGGTGGTGAAGCGCTGCTGGTGGGACAGGTCATTGGTGATGATGGTCTCGGAGTGACCGCTGGAATAGCGGGCGATGTGCTCCAGAGCGGCGTCGAGATCGTCCACCACCTTGCATGCGAGGTCCAAGGACAGGTACTCGGTCTCGTACTCGTGCTCGCCGGCGGGCACGATTCGCGAGTCGATCATCACCGAATCCGGATCGCCGTGAACTGTCACGCCGGCGGCGCTCAGCACTTCCAGCGCCTTGGGCAAGAACTCCTCGGCCACGTCGCGGTGCACCAGGAGCGTTTCCAGGGCATTGCACACGCTGGGACGCTGGGTCTTCGCGTTGAAGATCACGCGCAGCGCGATGTCCTGGTCTCCGGTGGCATCGACGAACAGATGACAGTTGCCCACTCCGGTCTCGATGACCGGCACCTGGGAACCCTCGACGACAGCGTGTATCAGGCCAGCGCCGCCACGCGGGATGAGCAGGTCGATCTGACCGCGAGCCCGCATCATCTCCTGGGTGGTCTCGTGGCCACCTTCCACCAGATTGATGGCATCCTCGGGCAGGCTCGCAGTGTCCAGGCCACTGCGCAGCGCCGCGACCACCGCACGATTCGATTCCACCGCGCTGGACGAGCCGCGCAACAGGGTGGCATTTCCCGACTTGAGGCAGATGCCGGCGGCATCTGCGGTGACATTGGGGCGTGCCTCGTAGATGATGCCGATGACCCCGAAGGGTACCCGCAGCTGGTCCACATGGACGCCGTTCGGCAGCTCCCAGCCGCGCACCACCTGGCCCACCGGATCGGCCAGCGTCGCCAGAGCGCGCAGGCCCTCGGCCATGTCTGCGATCCGGTCCTCGGTGAGCCGCAGGCGGTCGACGAGGGATGCCGCAGTGCCCGCCTGCTGGGCGCGCTGCACGTCGTTGGCGTTCGCGGCGATCAACCCATCGGTGGAAGCTTCCAGTGCCTCGGCCATGGCGACCAGGCCGGCGTTCTTGCGCTCCGGCGTCAGTGCCGCGAGCACGCGTGACGCTGCTCGCGCACGGGGGGTGAGCTGTGAAACCTGCACGTCGGCCAGCCTACAATCCGCCGTCTTCAACTCCGTCATGTGTATTCCTCAGATTCCGGTGGTTCGGCACCGCTCACATGCCTGTGTGGTGCATGAGTACCAGCATGTCGCGATGGATGACCTCGCGTTCGTACTCGAGGCCCAATTCAGCGGCCAGCTCAGCCGAATTCCGCCCGAACATCGCGGGCAGCTCCTCGCTGGAGAAGTTCACGATGCCACGCGCGACCACTTCCGCGTCCGGCCCGACCAGTTCGACCGGATCGCCGGCCACGAAATCACCCTCGACCCCAGTCACTCCGGCAGCCAGCAGCGAGGCGTGACCCCTTGTCAGCGCCTTGACGGCACCGGCATCGATGCGAATGCTGCCGCGGGACCGGGAGGCGAAAGCCAGCCACAGCAACCGGCGGGGGCGGCGGTGGTCGATGGGCGCGAAGACAGTTCCACCACCCCGCCCGGCGATGGCGTGCTCGGCATCCCTGGCATTGTCGAGCATCACCGGGATACCCGCGGACGCAGCGATCTGCGCGGCTTGCACCTTGGTGGTCATGCCGCCACTGCCCACCCCGGCACGACCGGCGCGGTGGGTGTCAACCTCCAGCTCGTCGACATCGGGCACGAAGTCGATGCGTTCGGCATCGGGATCGTCGGGGTGAGCGGTGTACAGCGCATCCACATCGGAGAGCAGCACCAGCGCATCGGCGCGCACCAGCTGGGCGACCAGGGCTGCCAGCCGATCGTTGTCGCCGAAGCGGATCTCATGGGTGGCGACGGTGTCATTCTCGTTGACGATGGGCAGCACTCCCATTCGCAGCAGTGTGCCCAGGGTACGCAGCGCATTGCGGTAGTTCGACTGCCTGGTGACATCGTCGACGGTGAGCAGCACCTGCCCCACGCGAATGCCGTGCTGGGCGAAACCCTCTGTGTAGCGCTCCATCAGCAATCCCTGGCCGACAGCGGCGGCGGCCTGCTGATGGGCCAGGTCCCGGGGGCGGCGACTCAGGCCCAGCGGGCGCAGGCCTGCGGCGATCGCTCCCGACGAGATGAGCACGATGTCGCGCCCTGCCTTGTGAGCAGCGGCGAGCGTGGTGACCACATGCTCGAGCCGTTCGTCGTCCAGCCCCTTCGAGGCAGACGACAGCGACGAGGATCCGATCTTGACGACGAGACGGCGGGCCTTCCCGATAGCGGTCCGCACCTGCTCCTCGGTGTTCAGCCGGGGCTCAGTGGTCGTCACCGTCGACCCCCGTGTACTCCTCCAGGTCCTCGGAGGGGTCGTGGACGGTCCACTCCACTTCGACGCCGGAACCGTCATCAGCGTCATCGTCGAGACCCTCGGCACGGATCTTCTCCAGCTCCTCGGCACGCACCTTGCGCCACTCCAGCGTGCGGTCGTCGCCCACCAGTTCATCGCGCTCGGTGTGATACTCCGCATCGCGTTCCCGGCGACGGCGCACCGAGGCGCGGTCCTGGATGAGGCGCTGGTCCTCGCCGCGGCGCGAGAGGAGCTCCGCGCCGATGTCCACCTGGGGCGCGAAGTCGAAGACCACCGGATGCTCACCGGCGCCGATTGCGACCGCATCGTGGGCGACGGCTCCCTGGCGCAGCAGCTCGTCCTCGACGCCGAGCCTGTTGAGCCGATCAGCCAGATAACCCACCGCCTCGGAATTGCTGAAGTCCGTCTGGCGCACCCAGCGCTCCGGCTTCTCACCACGCACCCGCCAGACGAAACCGCCCTCGCCATCGCCCATCCTGCGGATGGTGAAGGAGTCATTCCCGTCCACCGGCTTGGGACGCACCACGATCCGCTTGGGTTCGGCGGCCGGCTCGGCGCCACGTTGGGCGTTGACAAGTGCCGCCATCGCGAAGACCAGCGCGGTCAAGCCTTCAGAGGTCTTCGCCGAGGTCTCGAAGA
Source organism: Propionibacterium sp. (assembly GCF_047719395.1). Lineage (NCBI taxonomy): Bacteria > Bacillati > Actinomycetota > Actinomycetes > Propionibacteriales > Propionibacteriaceae > Propionibacterium > Propionibacterium sp. Next base: position 25,685 of record NZ_JBDNTB010000027.1, on the reverse strand, counting down.
CCTGACAACCGCGCGCCACGAGCTCGTCGCGCACGAGCTCTGCGATGGTCTTGGCATCGGGCACATCGATCTTGTTCAGGGCAACCAGCCGTGGTCTGTCCTCCAGCCCCCCGTGGGCGGCCAGCTCTGCCTCGATGGTGTCGAGATCCGTCAGCGGATCCCGGCCCGGTTCATAGGTTGCGGCATCGATCACGTGCACGATCGCTCGGCAGCGTTCGATGTGACGCAGGAAGTCGTGCCCGAGGCCCCTGCCTTCACTGGCGCCCTCGATGAGACCCGGCACATCGGCAACCGTGAAGGTGGTGTCGCCGGCCTTGACCACGCCCAAATTGGGCACCAGGGTCGTGAAGGGGTAGTCGGCGATCTTCGGTTTCGCAGAACTCATCGCCGCGATCAGGCTGGACTTTCCCGCCGAGGGGAAACCCACCAGCGCGATATCGGCGACAACCTTGAGTTCCAGCTGGATCTCTCGGCCTTCGCCCTCCTCGCCGAGCAGCGCGAACCCGGGGGCCTTGCGGGCCTTCGAGGCGAGTGCCTCATTGCCCAGGCCACCACGGCCACCCTGTGCGACGACCAGCTCCATGGTGTCGCCGGTGAGATCGGCCAACACCTCACCGGTGCCGAAATCGCTGACCACGGTGCCTTCGGGCACCAGTAGCACGATGTCCTCGCCGTTGGACCCGGACTGGTGCTCGCCGCGGCCCTGCTCACCGTTCTCTGCCTTGCGTTCGGAGATCCGGTGGTAGTCGACCAGTGAGTTCACATTGGGGTCGGTACGCAGCACCACCGAGCCCCCGCGGCCACCATTGCCGCCATCGGGGCCGCCGAGGGGTTTGAACTTCTCGCGGTGCACCGAGGCGCATCCATTGCCGCCATCGCCTGCCACGACGCGCAGCCGCACGCGATCAACGAAGCTGGGTATGGCCATGATGTCTTCCTGATCTGCCGAGTTCTCATTCTGGAGTGAGACAGTGCCCGCACCCGGAGTTCCTGGGCTGTCAAACTGCCCGTGTAAAGCACGAGGAGGACCGGCCCACCGGCCGACCCTCCTCGAACAGACTCAACTCCGAACGGACTCGACGCCCTGGGATCAGGCCGTGGCCTCCGCATTGGCCGGCGTCTCGATGTTGACGACACGACGACCGCGCTTCACGCCGAACTGCACGGTGCCCTCGACGAGTGCGAAGAGGGTGTCGTCCTTGCCGCGCCCGACGCCCTCACCGGGGTGGAAGTGCGTGCCGCGCTGGCGGATGAGAATCTCACCGGCGTTGACCTGCTGACCTCCGAAGCGCTTCACGCCGAGGCGCTGAGCGTTGGAGTCGCGACCGTTGCGGGAGCTGGAACCAGCCTTCTTGTGTGCCATGTCTGTCTCCTCAGGCGTTGATTCCGGTGACCTTGACGCGGGTGTAGTGCTGGCGGTGACCCTGCCGGCGCTTGTACCCCGTCTTGTTCTTGAACTTCAGGATGTGGATCTTCGGGCCCTTGGACTCGCCAAGCACCTCGGCAGTCACCGTGGCCTTGCCGAGCACGCTCTTGTCGGTGGTGATCTCCTTGCCGTCCACCACCAGCAGCGGCTCGAGACTCACGCTGCTGCCGACCTCGTCAGCAACCTTGTCGATCTCGACGACGTCGCCCACTGCCACCTTGTGCTGGCGGCCGCCACTGCGCACGATCGCGTACATGACTGACCCACTCCCTGTTTCTGCACCGCTGTCACAGCCGTGCAATTCACTTTCAGTTGCATAGCAGAAGTGGTCCGTGACCTCTTCTGATGTTCGCGGCGATGCAGGACCGCCGATCTTGAAGCATGCAGTGCACGACTTCCTGTCCTCAGGCGTGAACGCCCGTTTCCGGCTGATGCACCGAGGAATGACAATACCGTCTGGCACCCTGGCCGGTCAAACCAGCGACCGGCGCGCAGGGCGACCGCCGGTCATCACTTGCCCGAGTGCGATTTACGGCCGCCCCGGCGGTGACGATCCCCACCATCGGCGGGCGCCTGGGACTTCACGGGCTCGTCATAGCGCACATATCCGCGACCCCCACAGGCCGTGCACGGCTCGGTGAAGGCCTCGGCCAGGCCCGTGCCGATCTTCTTGCGCGTCATCTGCACGAGCCCGAGCGAAGTGACCTCGCTCACCTGGTGACGGGTGCGGTCCCGCTCCAGGCACTCCACCAATCGGCGCAGCAGCAGCTCACGATTGGCCGGCAGCACCATGTCGATGAAGTCGACGACGATGATCCCGCCCAGGTCGCGCAGCCGCATCTGACGCACGATCTCCTCGGCGGCCTCCAGATTGTTCTTGGTCACCGTCTCCTCGAGGTTGCCTCCCGAGCCGATGAACTTGCCCGTGTTGACGTCGATGACATTCATCGCCTCGGTGCGGTCGATGACCAGCGAACCCCCGGAGGGCAGGAAGACCTTGCGCTCCAGCGCCTTGGAGATCTGCTCGTCGACACGGAACTCCGCGAAGGGGTCGCCCTTTTCGGGGTCCCAGCGCTTGAGCCTGGACCGCAGCGAGGGCGCGACATGCTCGACATATCCGTCGAGAGTCTCGTAGGCATCCTCGGGGCCGCCATTCCCTGCAACCACCAGCTCACCGAAATCCTCGGTGAACAGGTCGCGCACGATGCGCAGGGTGAGATCGGGTTCGGCGTAGAGCTGCTGCGGGGCGTTGCCCTGGGCCACCTTCTTCTGGATGACCTCCCACTGCGCCTTGAGCCGCTCGACATCCTGGCTCAGCTCAGCCTCGGTGGCGCCCTCGGCGGCGGTGCGCACGATGACCGATGCAGAATCCTCGACCGCCTCGTTGACGATGTTCTTCAGCCGATGACGCTCTGAATCCGGCAGTTTGCGGGAGATGCCGGACAGATGCCCATCGGGCGAGTACACGACGAAACGCCCTGGCAAGGAGATATGCGCGGTCAGACGAGCACCTTTGGCACCGATCGGATCCTTGGTCACCTGCACGAGCACTGTCTGGCCCGAGGTGAGCGCCGTCTGGATGGTGTGCGGGCCGCTGGGGTTCTCCATGGAGTCCCAATTGACCTCGCCTGCGTAGAGCACGGCATTGCGGCCACGGCCGATGTCGATGAAGGCCGCTTCCATGCTGGGCAGCACGTTCTGCACCTTGCCCAGGTAGATGTTGCCGATCAGCGAGGTCGAGGCCTTGCGGTCGACATAGTGCTCGACGAGCACACCGTCCTCCAGCACCGCGAGCTGGGTGTAGTCGGCGCGCTGACGGATGACCATCTTGCGATCCACCGACTCCCGGCGCGCCAGGAACTCGGCCTCGCTGAGGATCGGCGCGCGCCGCCGGCCTGCTGCGCGACCCTGCTTGCGGCGCTGCCGCTTGGCCTCCAGCCGAGTCGAACCCTCAATGCCGGTGACCTCATCAGCCAGGTTGTGACCCGACTCGTGCACTCGCCCCACGACGGCATCGGAGTTCTCGTCGGACGCACCGTCCTCGGAATGGCGACGGCGACGACGGCGACGGCGATGCTGCGAACCAGATGTCTCGGAGGATTCGGACTGGTCGTTGTCCTCGCCGGAGTCCTCGGCGGTCTTGTCCTCCGAAGACTCCTCGGCACTGTCACCGTTGTCGGTGCTGCGGCGGCGACGACGGCCCCCGCGGCGACGGCGACGCCGATGGGGCGTCTCGGACTCCTCGGCGTCGGAATCTGCCTCGACCTCGGACTTGTCAGTGTCCGGGGTGGGCGCACCGGACACTTCGGTGTCGGTCTCCCCGGTCACCGGCTCGGCGGTTGTTGTGGCCTCGGCCCGGTCATCGTCGTTCGGCTCGCCGTGCTCGGCGCCAGACTTGTCCTGGTCGGAGCCGGGCTTGGACTCACCGGCGATGACTGCCACCAGCGACTCCAGGACCGCGTCCTTGTCGGTGTGCGACTCAGCCTCACCGGTGTTCTCAGCATGGTCCTTGGCCACGCCGCGATGGTGACGGCGGCCGCTGGCCTCGGCGTGCTTCTCGGCCGCGGCGAGTGCGGCACCCAGATCATCGGCGGCTTCCGGCTGGGACTGCGGTGGGCTGGTCTCCTCGGTGGCGTCAGTGCGACGGCGGGAATTCCTGCGCCGACGAGGCCTCGGCTTCTCATCACCCTGGGCCGGCTCCGCCTCGGCGGTGTCACTGCCGGCGGTCTGGTCGTCCACCTCGTCAGACTGTGCCGAGGTCTCGGGCACTTGCGCACCGGCAGGTTCGGACCGCGAGGAGCGCGGCGTCTTCGGCCCAATCTCACGCATCACTGCGGCAATGGCAGCCGCCACGTCGTCCTCCGGCTCGGACTGCTCCTCCTCGGGCGACTCGATGACGTCAACACTGGCCTGATCGACCGGTTCTTGTTCCTGGGGCACCACATCGGGTGTCGGCTGTTCGGAAGACTCGTTCTCAGGCGTCACCATGATGCCCGGCGCCACCGGGGATGCCGGAATCTCGCCGGCCACGGCACTCTTCTCCGCTGCGATCTCTGCCGGTTGCTGCGGTGTTCCCTCGAGTATGGGATGAGCCGTCGGCGCAGGCCCAGCGAGCACCTCGGGTGGCCCGGCCGGACGGGATGCCGCCCTGCGTCCCTTGGGCGGACGGGGCAGGCCGTCGTCCGGGGCAGATGAAGAGGGTGTGGCCGAAGTGGATTCATCGAGCATGTGGTGCTCCTCTTGCACCCGTGCGGGTGCAGGTCAGCCGCGGTTCAGTGCGGCAAAAGCTGGCGGATTCCGCAGCCACCCAGCAGTCCCCCGCGGTCGATCACTCGTCGCGGTGGGGACACCAAGGTTCTGCGAGTTCGGAACTGCACGCAGCTCCGTACCTGTGCACCAGTATGACACAGATGCGCAACAAGACCCGTCAGGCGCGACGGGATCCACGCGACTCGGCCTCGTGGAAAACACGGCGGCTCAAAGCACCGACACCGCCAGCGGATCACCGATGGTCCCATCGGAATGCACCGGTCCCTGGCATTCCCGGGTGAACAGGCCGGGATGGTCGTCGGCAAGTCCGGGGCTCATCACGCGCAGCGCGGCCACCACGTCGTCCGGACGCACCAGTGGCGCCTGGTGCCGCAGCATCACCATCACCTCGTCCTGGTCAGCCACGTCGATGGCGAGAATCGCGGGGCGGGCATCGAAAATCCGATCCCCCTTCGCCCGATGCCGGGTCACCTGCACCGATTCGGCAGCTCGTAGCGTGTCGACTGCCTCAGCCAGACCGGCGATCGGCGGCTCACCGAGATCGATCCGCCACCATGACGCCTCCAGCAGATCACCCAGTGACGGCTTGGACGCCTCAATGACCTTGACGACACGAAAACCTTCCGGGAGCACCGCGTTGAGACGACCCGCGAGATCCTGTGGATCACACACCTCGGCCAGCGCTATCTCCAGGTACTCAGCCCTGGACTGTGCCGAGGTGGGCGCTGCATTCGCGTAGCTGATCCGCGGATGGGGTGAAAAACCCGATGAGTAGGCCATCGGAACTCCAGCGCGGCGCAGAGCCCTCTCGAAAGCCCGGGCGAAGTCACGGTGGGAGGCGAAGCGAGCCACGCCGAGCTTGGTGTAGCACAGCCTCAGCCGCTGCACTGGGGGCGGCTGGCGGGGCGGTTCGCGTCTGGGCATGGCGACGATGCTAGGCGCTCAGCGCCGACCAGCACCAAGCCTGCCGACAATCCGCTGACACAGGCACATCCACTCATGGCGTCATCGCAGTTCCTGGACGTCTGTGCTGTCGCTGTGCGCCCGTCCAGCGCGGAGCTGTTCAACCGAAACCGGTTTCGCCCCTGGTGTGATCAGTATTCTTCAAGCACCGTTCGCTGCCGTCCACCCCGAAAGAGCCGCCATGGTCTCCTCTGCCGCATGGATTACAACCCTCGTGCTCATCGTGGGCCTGCTCGCCTTCGACTACTTCGTGCACGTGCGCAAGGCGCACGAGCCAACTCTGAAAGAAGCAGCCGTCTGGTCCGGCACCTATGTCGGCATCGCACTGTTGTTCGGCGGCGCAGTCACGCTGTTGGGCGGCACCGAAATGGGCGGGGAATACCTCGCGGGCTACATCACCGAGAAGGCGCTCAGCGTCGACAACTTGTTCGTCTTCCTGATCATCATCACCAGCTTCAAGGTGCCACGTGCCGCCCAGCAGAAGGTGCTTCTGTTCGGCATCGTCTTCTCATTGTTCGCCCGCACCGGATTCATCTTCCTGGGCGCCGCGCTGATCAACCGATTCTCCTGGGTGTTCTACCTGTTCGGCCTGATCCTGCTCGTCACCGCGGGTCACACCGCCAAGCCCGGGGACGACGAGCACCGCGGCGACGAGGCCGACAATGTCATGATCAAGCTGGCCCGCCGGGTGCTGCCCACCTCCCAGGGCTATGACCAGGACAGGCTGTTCACTGTCATGGCCGGCAAGCGGGTCATGACACCGATGGTGCTGGTGATGGCGGCCATCGGCGGCACCGACATCCTCTTCGCGCTCGATTCGATCCCGGCCATCTTCGGGTTGACGCAGAACATCTTCATCGTCTTCACCGCCACCGCCTTCTCCTTGATGGGCCTGCGGCAGCTCTTCTTCCTGATCGACGGGCTGCTCGATCGGCTCGTGTACCTCTCCTATGGGCTTGCGGCGATCCTCGGCTTCATCGGGGTGAAACTCATCCTGCACGCGCTGCACGAGAACAATGTGCCCTTCATCAATGATGGCGAGCCCGTGCACGTCATCGAGATCAGCACGCCGCTGTCACTGGTGGTGATCGTTGTGGTGCTGGCCATCACGGTGATCGCCTCGCTGCTGAGCCCGGCGGGCAAGGTGCAAGTGGCCATCTCCCGGGTGCGGCACTGCACCGGTCACTACATCGGGCTGGACGACGATGCCGGTGACGAGGCACGCCAGGACAGTTACGACCGCCTGCTCGCCAGCCTCGCAGCCGTGGACGCGCTCGGTCCGAGGGCTCACGCTAAGCTGCGCGAGGAGCCCGGGTTGCCGGCCTCGGTGGACCTGGCAATTTCGAGGCACGCCCAGCGGCGAGGCGGAAGGGCCGAGGGCGGTACGAATCAGTCAGGAGGTCCTTCGTGAACAGTGGAATCCTTGGGCGCATCCATGCGACGACGGTGCTGCCCGTCCTGGCATTCATCATGTTGCTGTTCACATGGGGCAGACATCCGCCCTTCGCAATCGACGTGGTGATGTTCGTGCTGCTCATCTGTGCAGTGCTTTCCGCGGTGCACCACGCGGAGGTGGTCGCCGAGAAAGTCGGGGAACCCTTCGGCTCGCTGGTCCTGGCTGTCGCGGTCACGGTGATCGAAGTGGGGTTGATCCTCACCCTGATGGCCGGTGGCAAGAGTTCGGAAACCTTGGCCCGGGACACCGTCTTCGCGGCGGTCATGATCACGGTCAACGGCATCATCGGCATCTGTATCGTGATCGGCACCAGCCCGCACGGCGTGGCGCGTTTCAGTGCCCGTGGCAGCACCGGAGCACTGGCCACGGTCGCGGCGCTGTCAGGCATCTGCTTGGTGCTGCCGAGCTACACGGTGAGCTCCCCGGGCCCGGCATTCACGCCCAGCCAGCTCGCCTTCGCCGGCGCGGCCTCGCTGGTGTTGTATGCCATGTTCGTATCTGCCCAGACCGGTCGTCACCGTTCCTTCTTCCTGCCCGTCGACATGAAGGGCAGGACCATCACCACCTCGCCGGCCAACCACAATCCGACCCGGCGCGCCACCTTCACCAGCCTGGCGCTGCTGCTCGTGGCCCTGGTCAGCGTTGTCGGGCTGGCCAAGGTGCTCTCCCCCGTGATCGAGTCCGGCGTGACCTCGATCGGGCTGCCCAACAGTTTCGTGGGTGTGATCATCGCCTTCCTGGTGCTGGCTCCCGAAACACTGGCCGCGATCCACGCCGCGCGCAGTGATCGCGTGCAGGTGAGCCTGAATCTCGCCCTGGGTTCGGCCACCGCCAGCCTGGGCCTGACCATCCCGACCCTGGCGGCGGTGATGCTCGTCTTCCCCGGCGAATTGCAGCTGGGACTCAGCCCGCTTCAGATCGTGCTGCTGTGCCTGTCCATCGGCCTGGCAATCCTGACGGTCGTGCCCGGTCGGGCCACCCGCCTGCAGGGCGGGGTGCACCTGGTGATGCTCGCCGCATTCATCTTCCTGGCAGCCAATCCCTGATCCGCACTGGCTCAGCGGTCATCGGTGACCAGCCGTCCGGACAGTGCCTGGGATGGGGCCAGTGCCTGGGATGGGGCCAGCTCGATCTTCACACCCAGACCGGGGCAGACCCCGCAGTCATTGCAATCAGCCCAGCGGCAGTCGGCGAGCTGAACAGCCCTGCGGGCCGCCTCGTACTCCTGCCACAGCCAGCCGCGATCCAGGCCGGCGTCCAGGTGGTCCCAGGGCAGCACTTCGAGTTCGCCACGAGCGCGGCTGGTGTACCAGTCGGTGCTGACGCCCAGCACCGAGAGCTCCTGTTCCGCGGAGTCGATCCAGCGCCGGAAGTCGAAGTACTCGCTCCAGGCGTCGAACTGGCCACCGGCTCGCCAGACCGCCTCGACCACCCTGCCGACGCGTCGATCACCTCTGGCCAGCAGGCCCTCGATCATGCCCGGCCGTCCGTCGGAGTAGCGCACGCTGACAGCTTTGCGGGTGTGCGAGTCGGCGCGCACATTGTCGCGCAGCAAGCCGATCCGGTGGTCGATCATCTCGGCGCTGGCCTGCGGAGCCCACTGGAAGGGCGTGTGGGCCTTCGGCACGAAACCACCGATGGAGATGGTCACGTGGATGTCACGGGAACCGCTCACCCGCCGCCCCGTCCGGACGACCTGGCGTGCCAGCTCTGCGATGGCCAGCACGTCCTCGTCGGTCTCGGTGGGCAGGCCGCACATGAAGTACATCTTCACCGAACGCCAGCCCTGACCGAATGCGGCAGTGACGGTCGACATCAGATCCTGCTCGGTGACGTTCTTGTTGATCACCGCCCGCAATCTCTCCGAGCCGGCCTCGGGCGCGATGGTCAGCCCACTGCGGCGGCCGTTGCGGGACAGTTGCCTGGCGAGGTCCACGTTGAAGGCATCCACCCTGGTGCTCGGGATGCTCAGCGAGACATTCGAGCCGTCGAAATGCTCAGCGAGCCCACGGGCCAGTTCGTCGATCTGGGAGTGGTCGGCGCTGGACAGGCTGAGCATGCCCACCTCTTCCAACCCGGTCGCCGCCAGCCCCTTGTCGACCATCGCGTCGATGGTCTGCACGGAGCGTTCGCGAACCGGACGGGTGACCATGCCCGCCTGACAGAACCGGCATCCGCGGGTGCAGCCGCGGAAGATCTCCACCGAGTAGCGCTCGTGCACCGTCTCGGCCAGTGGCACGATCGGAGCCTTCGGGTAGGGCCAGTCGTCCAGATCTGTGAGCACCCAGCGCCGCACGCTGGTGGGCACGTCGGGCCGGTTGGGGCTGATCCTGCTGATCTGGCCATCGGCTGCGTAGCTGATGTCGTAGAAGCGGGGCACATAGAAATCGCCGCTGCGGGCAAGTGCTTCCAGCAGCCCGTCCCGCCCGCCCGGGCAGCCCTGGGCGCGCCAGTCGCGCACATATCCGGAGAGCTCGATCGATGCCTCCTCGCCGTCGCCGAGCACGACGACGTCGACGAAGTCGGCGATCGGCTCGGGATTGAAGGCGCAGTGCCCGCCGATCACCACGAGGGGCTCGTCGTGCACCCGGTCGGATGTGTGCAGCGGCAGCCCGGCCAGGTCGAGGATGGCGAGCACATTGGTGAAGTCCAGCTCGGTGGACAGGCTGATTCCGATGATGTCGTAGCCCGAGATCGGCCGGTGGCTCTCCAACGTGAACTGGTGAAGACCTGCGTCCCTCATCAGACCGGCGAGATCGGGCCACACCGCGAATGAACGTTCCGCGGCAGCCCAGTCCAGCTCGTTGAGTATTTCGTAGAGCACCGCCATGCCCTGGTTGGGCTGGCCGACACCGTAGGCATCGGGGTAGACGAGCGCCCAGTGCACCTCGGCGTCCTGCCAGGCCTTGAGCTGGGAGTTGATCTCCCCGCCGACATACTGCACCGGGGTGGCCACCCGGGCCAGCAGCGGCTCCAGCCGGGCGAACTGGGATGCCGGCTCAGCTCGACGACTGCTGGTCATGACTGTCACTCCTCGTGTGGCGCGTTTCTGTTGTGTTCCCGGGCTTGGGACAGGGAGCCGTCCCCGAACAACGGGCGGCCGTTCTCGTCCCAGGGATCCCCGATCGGCGGCGCGGTGGGCTGCCAGGGGATTCCGGGCCCCGAGGAGGTCCCGCTGGTCACCGGGGCATCGAATTGGCGTCCCGGGTATGCCTGCTCAGGGTACGACGCGGGGACAACAGGCAACGAGGACGACGCCTGACCCATGCCATGCCCGGGCGCGCCCGGGGTCGACGCCCCTGGAGCAGCCATGGCTGTGCCCCCGGGAGCATCGAGGTCAAGGCCTGCTGGAGCGCCCTCCGACACGATGCCGCGCCTCTTGACCCGCCAGGTGATGATCGCCGCACCACCGGCCACCGCGGCCAGCTGGATCAGGCCCCATGCATTCCCACTGCCCTCGGCACGGTCGAAAAGTCGGCTGAAATCCATGAAGGGCAGGAAGACCATGCTCGTCATGTTGTTCACGATGTGCATCGCCATCGATGCCTCCAGACCGCCACTGACATGACACAGATAGCAGGCACCGGCACCGAAGCAGAAGTAGAACAGGTTGAGCCAGGGGTCCTGCGCGCTGTGGGCCAGCATGAACAACAACGAGCTGCCCACGCCGCCCATCAGCGCAGAGATCAGCGCCCTGATCCTGGTGTTCTGCGGCACGAAGCTGGCCACAGCCCTGTTGACCAGGCCGCGGAAGCCGAACTCCTCCCCCGCGCATTGCAGCGGCGTCGTGACCAGGACGCCGGCGATCATGATCCCCGTGTCACGGCTGACGTGCAGTGCCGTGCCCTCCCCGGCCGTGGCAGGAACAAGTGAGGTCACCACCATCATGATGATCCACAGCGGCAGCAGCCAGCCGAGGCAGGCGAGGAACCAGCGCCACCGGAAGTGCCCGACGACGCTGCTCAGCCAGCCGGGACGCTGGGCATTGATCGCGCCACCGGCCCAGGCCAGCAGGATGCACGCGGCGAGCGAGAGATTGTTGAGGATGAACAGCGAGGGAGTGAGCCCGCCGCCATTCTGGAGCTGCTCGACGTGCTCGGCCATCGGCACGCGGCCCGTGGATGCGTCGATGTAGAGGGCCAGAATGCTCAGCCCGGTACTCACCGCCAGGTATCCCACTATGCCGACAGCCAGCGCGACGAGCGGTTTCCAGAACGACCATCGGGGTGCTCGCCAGAAGCCGTGGTAGCGAGTGGGAATGACCGGCAACGAGGGCACCGGCGGGGCAGGATGGCGCGACTTGCCCGTCCATTCCTGCTCCTCGGCAGTCGCCCGACCCTGGTCACATGGTTGGGAGCCGATGTGCTGGGCATCGATGCCCGCCTGCTCCGATGCGCCCTCCGGCCAGACCCGACGCGGAGGGGGACCGTCCCCCGAACCGGACGATGACGTGGTCATCGCAGATCCGGGAACCACATCGCGATCTCGCGGGCCGCCGACTCCACAGAGTCCGAGGCATGGACAAGGTTCTGCTGATTGCTCAGCGAGTAGTCGCCCCGGATGGTGCCCGGAGCCGCGGCGACACCATCGGTGGCGCCGTTGATCGAGCGCACCACCTCGATGGCCCGCTCCCCCTCGACAACCATCGCGACCAGAGGGCCGGAGGTGATGAAGTCGATCAGACCCGGGTAGAAGGGGCGCCCGACGTGCTCGGCATAGTGCTGGGAGGCCAGATCCTCGTCGATCTGACGCATCTGCATGGCCACCACATCCAGGCCCTTGGCCTCGTAGCGGGCAAGGATGGCACCCACAAGATGCCTCTTGACGGCGTCCGGCTTGGCCAGGACGAGTGCGCGCTGAACATCGGTCACGAGTTCACTTTATCCTCAACTGTCCAGCAGGCCCTGATCTGCGCCGCCCGGATCCGGCACGCCCAGCGTCAAGGGGCCTGTGCCGGGGGAAGTCATCAATCCGCCGGTCCCCGTGTCATCAGGGGCAAGGATCTCTCGCACCTGCCCGGCCAGCCACACCGATCCCGCCACCAGCACACCGGCCTGCTCTCCCGCGGCCTCGGCGCCGTCCATGGCCGTCTTCAGCGCCGTGGGCACGTCTGCGGCCGAACTGACCCGATTGGCGCCGAAGATGTCCTGGGCAAGATGGGCAAGATCGTCCACCGGCATGGCCCGAGGATTGCCGGCCACCTGGGTGACGACGATCGAGTCCATCACCGGCTCGAAGATGCGCAGCACCTCCTCCACCTGCTTGTCCTCCATGATCGCCACCAGTCCGACCAGGGGTTGCATGTCGAAGGCCTCGGCAAGCGCGTCCATGGTCGCCCGTGCACCCTGCGGGTTGTGGCAGGTGTCCAGGACCACATTCGGCTCGTGGTGCACGGTCTCGAGCCTGGCAGGAGCGCGAACGGCAGCCAGACCTTCCTCCAGGACCTTGGGATCCAGGCCCTTGCCGCCCAGGAAGGCCTCGACAGCTGCCACTGCGACGGCGGCATTGTGGGCCATGTGCACACCGTGCAGCGGAAGGAAGAGATCACCGAGCGGCCCGGATGCGGTCTGCAGACGCAACAGTTGTCCTCCCACTGCGGGCTGATGGTCCAGCAGTGCGAAGTCGATACCCTCACGCACCATGGGTGCCCCCACCTCGACGCATCTCTCCTGGAGCACCTCCGCGGCTTCCGGGAGCTGACCGGCGAGCACTGCCGTGGAACCGGCCTTGATGATGCCGGCCTTCTCGACGGCGATCTCGGCGATGGTGTCACCGAGGAACTGCATGTGGTCGAGCCCGACCGGACCCACCACGGCAACCGAGGCGTCGCCGACACTGGTGGCGTCCCAGCGCCCGCCCATCCCCACTTCCATGATCATCACGTCCACCGGTGCGTCGGCGAATGCCGCATAGGCCATCGCGGTCATCACCTCGAAGAAGGTCATGGCGATGCCGTCCAGCTGACGCTCGTCGACCATGGCGACCATCGGCGCGATCTGATGCCACATCTCGTCGAAACGATCCGGTGCGATGGGAAGCCCGTCGATGCAGATCCGCTCGCTGATGTCCTCCAGATGCGGCGAGGTGAACCGGCCGGTGCGCAGATTCAGCGCGCGCAGCAGCGAATCGACCATGATCGCGGTGGAACCCTTGCCGTTGGTCCCGGTGATCTGGATGATCGGGGCCGACTGCTGGGGCGCGCCCAGCAGCTCGCACAATGCGCTGATCCGGCTCAGCGAAGGCCCCGGATGATGCTCCGGCCAGCGCGAGCTGATCTGGTCGACGATCTGATGGTGCTGGACGCTGTGGCCTCCGGCGTAGTCGCCGGGATTTTGTGCAGTGGACATCGCCCCTAGGGTAGCCAGCCGCGGTCCAGTGCCTCTTGGACGAGCCGCGCAGTCCGCATCAGCAGTCAACAACTTGAATCTTGAATCACATAGCGGGTCGGCTAGACTCGGCAATGCTGTCGCAGGGTGGAGCGGATGCGGTCACCGGAGCCCGTCATGGTGGTCCGGAGCCCGCCGATCCCGCAGAACACAACCCGGAAGGTGGGTCATGGCCTCCAAAAAGGCTCCACGCAACAAGAGCGCCAACTCGACGCCGCAGGGCGCCAAGGCTGCGAACAGGCGCGAGGCGCTGCGCCAGCAGCAGTTGCAGGCGGCAGCCCACCAGCGCAGGCTGCGCACCATCGTCATCATCGTCGCGGCCATCGTCGCTGTGGCCATCATCGTGGTGGTTGCCCTCGGCACCACCGGCGTCATCGGCGGCAAGAAGTCCTCCCCCGCTTCCAATGTGACCGGCGCACAGATCGTGCCGCCCAATGCCACCGCCGACAACACCGGCATCATGTCCACGCTCGGCACCAACAAGCAGGCCCCGATTCTGGTGAGCATCGAGGACTTCCAGTGCCCGGCGTGCAAGAGCTATGAGACCGTGTACCACCCGGTCTTCGAGTCACTCGCCAAGGAGGGCAAGATCCAGCTCGAATACCGGATGCGCTACTTCTTGGACAACAACTTCCACAACGACTCGTCCGTGCGCGCGGCGCGGGCCGCCGGATGCGCGGATGTCGTGGGTCATTTCCAGCAGTACCACGACACCGTCTACGCCAATCAACCCAGCACTGAGGGCACCGGATACACCACTGATCAGCTGCGGAACACCTTCGCCCAGCAGGCCGGCATCACCGGCTCCGATCTGACCACCTTCCAGACCTGCTTCGACGAGAACCAGACGGCCAACTTCAGCACCGATGTGGAGAACGCCGCATCCAAGGCCGGATACAACTCGACGCCCACCTTCGTGGTGAATGGCAAGACCATCCAGTTCACCCAGCAGAATCCCACCGAGGACTACGTCATGTCGGTGATCAACTCGGCCTCATGATCTGGTGGGCCGGTCTGGCCCCGAATGGGGCCGGCGCCGCCTGGGTGCGCGAGTTTCGGGGCACGGTGGGCCGGTCATTAGGATGAAAGCCATGACTTCTGCACCCACGCCGAACCCTGCCCAGCCGACAACCTCTGGCTGGCAGGTACCGGCGAAGCCGGCGCTGGAGGGCCTTGAGGACAAGTGGTCGAAGATCTGGGACGAGCAGCAACTGTTCGCCTTCCAGCGCCCCGACACCCGGGCACAGGTGTTCTCCATCGATACCCCTCCGCCCACCGTGTCCGGCTCGCTGCACGTGGGCCATGTCTTCAGCTACACCCACACCGATGTGGTGGCCAGGTATCAGCGGATGCTCGGCAAGCACATCTTCTACCCGATGGGGTGGGACGACAACGGCCTTCCCACCGAGCGCAGGGTGCAGAACTTCTACGGCGTGCGCTGCGACCCGTCGATCCCCTACGACCCCGATTTCGTGCCGCCGGTCAAGCCCAACCCGAAGAAGCAGGTCTCGATCAGCCGCCGCAACTTCGTGGAGCTGTGTCACAAGCTGACCGAAGTGGACGAGAAGGCCTTCGAGCACCTGTGGCGCAAGGTGGGCCTGTCGGTGGACTGGTCGCAGCTGTACACGACGATCGGTTCGGAGACCCAGCGGATCTCCCAGCTTGCCTTCATCAACAACTACCGTCGCGGTGAGGCCTACATGAGTGAGGCCCCCACGATGTGGGACGTCACCTTCCAGACCGCGGTGGCACAGGCCGAGCTCGAGGCGCGTGACTACCCCGGCGCCTACCACCGGTTGGCCTTCCACCGCCCCGACGGCGATGCGGTGTTCATCGAGACCACCCGTCCCGAGCTACTGGTGAGCTGCTGCGCGCTGATCGCCCATCCCGACGACGACCGTTACAAGCCACTGTTCGGCACCACGGTCATCACGCCGGTCTTCGGTGTGGAGATCCCGGTGCTCGCCCACCCGGCCGCCGAGATGGACAAGGGCGCCGGCATCGCGATGTGCTGCACCTTCGGTGATCTCACCGACGTCCAGTGGTGGCGTGAGCTGCGGCTGCCCACCCGCACGGTGATCGGGCGTGACGGCAGGTTGTCGCGCGAAGCACCTGACTGGCTGCCCGATGCCGCGTGGTATCTGGAGAATCTGGCCGGCCGCACCACCTTCTCGGCGCGCAAGGCGATGGTCGAGAAGCTGGTCGAGACCGGCGAGATGGAGGGCGGACCCAGGCCCACCCAGCGCATGGCGAATTTCTATGAGAAGGGCGACAAACCGCTGGAGATCGTGTCCACCCGCCAGTGGTACATCTCCAACGGCGGGCGCGACGATGCGCTCAAGGAGTTGCTGCTCAAGCGCGGCGAGCAGATCGACTTCGTGCCCGAGCACATGCGCCACCGCTACTCGAACTGGGTCGAGGGGCTCAATGGCGACTGGCTGGTCAGCCGTCAGCGCTTCTTCGGCATTCCCTTCCCGATCTGGTATCGGCTGGATGCAGATGGCGAGATCGATTACACCGATCCGATCGTCGCCGACGAGGCCTCGTTGCCGGTCGATCCCACCTCCGACTGCCCGGAGGGATTCACTCCCGAGCAGCGCGGCGTGCCGGGTGGATTCGTGGCAGATCCGGATGTCATGGACACCTGGGCCACCAGCTCGCTCAGCCCGGAGATCGTCTGCGGTTGGCAGCGCGACCCCGAGCTGTTCGGACTCACCTTCCCGATGGATCTTGCGCCGCAGGCGCACGACATCATCCGCACCTGGCTGTTCAGCCGTGTGGTGCGGGCCCACTTCGAGTTCGACGAGCTGCCCTGGAAGCGAGCCACGATTTCGGGTTTCGTGACCGACCCGGATCGCAAGAAGATGAGCAAGTCCAAGGGCAATGTCGTGGTACCCACCGACATCCTCGACAAGTACGGCGCGGACGCGGTGCGCTGGCGGGCCGCGATGGCACGCCCCGGCATGGACTCCCCCTTCGACGAGCGCCAGATGAAGGTCGGACGCCGGCTGGCCATGAAGGTGCTCAATGCCTCAAAGTTCGTGCTCGGCATGGGCGCCCCGACCGGCTCAGAGGCGATCACTGCGCCGGTGGACCTTGCGGAACTGGCCGCGCTGCGTGCCGTGGTGACCCGGGCCACGGAGTCGCTCGACAAGTACGACTACACGACGACGCTGGAAGCCACCGAGGAGTTCTTCTGGAGCTTCTGCGACGACTACCTGGAACTGGTCAAGGAGCGCGCCTATGGTGCTTCGGGACAAGAAGCCGCAGATTCGGCGAATGCCACCCTGCAGCTGGTGCTGTCGGTGCTGCTGCGCTTGATGGCGCCCTACCTGCCCTTCGTCACCGCCGAGGTGTGGAGCTGGTGGCACGCCGGCTCGGTGCACACCTCCGCCTGGCCCACCGTCGGCGAGCTGCCGGACTCCGGGGATCCGGAGTTGATCTCCGATGTCGCGGCGGCGCTCATCCTGGTGCGCGGGGCCAAGTCCGACGCCAAGGTCTCCATGAAGACCCCGGTGGAGAAGATCGTTCTCAGCGGCCCGGCCTCGGCCATCGACCACCTCAAGTCAGTCGAGACCGATCTCGCCGCGGTGGGACATATTTCTTGCCCCATCGAATGGGTGGTCTCCGGCGACGAGATCACCGCGGAGATCACCCTGGGCGAGGCTCCGGTGAAGACTGCACGCTGACGGGCTGCCGACTGCGCCGCGATCCGGCGCTGATCGGTCACCTCGCGTTGGTGCCACCCCGGAAGCCAGCCGATCTCCTCGTCCACCGGACACCGCTCATTGTCGTCCTCAGCGGCCCGCCAGCATTTCCAGATCGATCTCGTCGAGGCTCGTGACGCGTGCCGCGAACGCGTCCTTGCCGCCGCTCAGCTGACCGCAGCTGACCTGATCGCCGATCCCCAGGCGATCGAGCCAGACCGACTGGAGACCCGCAGCGGTGGCACCGAGGGCATCGCGGCGCAAGTCGTCGACGTAACCCACCTTGTCAGGCGCGCAATCAA
Organism: Propionibacterium sp.; assembly: GCF_047719395.1. Classification (NCBI taxonomy): domain Bacteria; kingdom Bacillati; phylum Actinomycetota; class Actinomycetes; order Propionibacteriales; family Propionibacteriaceae; genus Propionibacterium; species Propionibacterium sp. The sequence continues at coordinate 8,175 of NZ_JBDNTB010000027.1, read as the reverse complement.
GGGCTTCACAGGCCGCCCGATAGGCATTCGGATCGGGTTTGCCCGCGCCGAGCTGATCGCAGGTCAGCACAGCTGTGAAGAGATCGGCGATGCCGAGCCTGTTGACTTTCTTGCGCGTCATGAACTCGGTGGAGTTCGACAGCACGGCGACAGGAATACCTGCTTCCTCAGCCCGGTCGATCAGTCGGAGCGCGTCGTCCCACGCGCAGCAGCCAGCCACGAAGGCGGCTCGGTACGTGGTCTCGAACCGGGTGAAATTCTCGTCATCCAGCTCCGCGACGCCGATGGCTCGCGCCATCGCGCCGAGCCTGCCTCGCCGCATCCCCCCATAGTCCAGAGCGCCGGTGGAGAACCGGGGAAACCACCCTGCCTCGTCACGGACGTAGTGATCGACCGCCGCTGCCCTGTCCTGCTCGGACAACGCCGGCCACAGCGTCGAGGCAGCCGTGCCCAATGCGCCGTACATCGCCTCGGTGGTGCGATTGATGGTGTCGTCCATGTCCAGGACAAGCGCCTCGACGCGCAGCAGTACCGCCACCTCAGTCCCCGAAACCGGTCCCCACCTCTTTGGCGGCCCTGATCCAGGGGTGATCGGTGGGCACATAGCGGATCTTCCCGGCCACCTTATCCAGCGGAACCGGTTCGGCGCCCTCACCGCGACTGGCGACCATGATGCCGAAGACCCCGTCGGCCACCATGTCGGCGCCCGCAGTGCCCAGCACCGTGGCCAGCTGGCGGTCGCGACCCGATGGGGTGCCGCCGCGCTGCACATAGCCGAGGATGGTCACCCGCGACTCCAGGCCGGTGGCCTCCTCCAGCTGGTTGGCGAGGGTGAAGGTGTGTGCCCGGTGGGAGGCCTCGACATTGGCCCTGTGCGCCTTCGCGGCGTCGCGGGCGCTGGGCGACCCGGCCTCGCGCACCAAGGCATCGGCTGCTGCCAGCTCCGCTGCGTCCTGCTCATTGCGGGCACCTTCGGCCACCGCGATGACGGAGAAGTTCGAGCCGTGGGAACGGCGCCTCCTGATGGTCTGTGCAATGGATGCCACGTTGTAGGGCACCTCGGGCAGCAGGATGACATCTGCTCCCCCGGCGATCCCGGCGCCCAGAGCCAGCCAGCCGGCCCGGTGCCCCATGATCTCGGTGAGGATGATCCTGTGATGGCTGTGCGCGGTGGAATGCAGCCGGTCGACGGCTTCGGTGGCGATCTCCAGCGCGGTGGCGAAGCCGAAGGTCTGGTCGGTGCCGACCAGATCGTTGTCGATGGTCTTCGGCAAGGTGATGACATTGAGACCCGCCTGGGACAGCCGCCGGGCGTTCTTGGCGGTGCCTCCACCGCCGAGGCAGACCAGCGCGTCGAGCTTGTCCTTCTCGTAGTTCTTCTTGATGGTCGGGATCATGTCCTTCTGCTTGCCGTCGACCATCATCTTGTGCACCTTGTCACGGGAGGTGCCGAGGATGGTGCCACCAACGGTGAGGATCCCCGACAACGCCTGTGCGTCCAGCGGGATGTAGCGGTTCTCGGCCAGCCCCCGCATGCCGTCGCGGAAGCCGATCAATTCCATGTGGTGGGTGCTCAGCGCAGCCTTGCCGAAGCCGCGAATCGCAGCGTTCAGCCCCGGGGAGTCACCACCAGCGGTGAGAATGCCGACGCGCATCGTCATGAACTGCCTCCTTGGATCGTCATTGCCCAGCCACTTGCTGGAGCGCGGAACCGAAGATCGGAATGGGAGTCGACGCCGGACTCGCACCAGGCGCGTTCTGCCTCACACATTGTGGTGCATCGAGCCACGAGACGTCAGGCGTTGTGCACTGCTCCGGCAGTGGCAGCCACCAGATTCTTGAGTTCATCCGCGTCATTGCCGATTTCCACGGTGCGACGAGGGCTGTCCTCGATGCCGGCGAAGCGCGCCGGTTGGGGCGGCAGGCTGCCGGTGGCCTCGCGGATGGTCTCGGCGAATTTCACCGGCAGCGCGGTCTCCAGCACCACGATCGGTTCGCTGCCGGAACTGGCGAATTCCTCGGCCACATGGACGCCGTCGGCGGTGTGCGGATCGATGAGCACCTCGTGCTCGCGCCACAGCCTGCCGATGGTGGCGACCCTGTCACTGTGGTGGGAATGACCCGAGACGAAGCCATACTGGTTTCGGATGCGGGAGAACTCGGGAGTCCCGGAAATGTCGAAGCTGCCGGTCGAGGCGACCTGGCGGAAGAGTTCCCGCACCTTCGCGCCCTCGCGTCCGAACAGGTCAGCGATGAACCGCTCGAAATTGGATGCCTTCGAGATGTCCATCGAAGGGCTCGACGTGGCCAGCGTCTCCTGGGCGGAGCGCACCCGGTAGACGCCGGTGTGCAGGAACTCGTCCAGCACATCATTCTCGTTGGTGGCGAGGATGAGCCGCTTGATCGGCAGGCCCATGCAGCGGGCGATGTGACCGGCGCAGATGTTGCCGAAGTTGCCGGTGGGCACTGCGAAGCTGATTTCTTCGCCGGGCCCGGCGGTCATCCGCAGCCAGCAGTTCACGTAGTAGACGATCTGGGCCACCAGCCGTGCCCAGTTGATGGAGTTGACGGCCCCGATGTGCCAGCGCGCCTTGAACTCGGCATCCGAGTTGACTGCCTTCACGAGGTCCTGGCAGTCGTCGAAGACGCCGTCGACACAGACATTGACGATGTTCGGGTCGTCCAGGCCGAACATCTGTGCCTGCTGGAAGGGTGTCATACGCCCGGCCGGGGTGAGCATCACGACGCTGAGCCGTGCACGGCCGCGTAGCGCATACTCGGCCGAGCTTCCGGTGTCTCCGCTGGTGGCACCGAGAATGGTCAGCCAGTCATCGCGGCGGCCCAGCTCGTACTCGAACAGCTCGCCGAGCAGTTGCATCGCCATGTCCTTGAAGGCGGCCGTCGGTCCGTTGGACAGATGACCCAGCCACAGCGGGCCATCGCCGATGTGCGTCACAGGCACGATCTGGGGGTCGCTGAACTTCGCAGCCGTATAGGCGCGCTCGCATATCTCGCGCAGGTCTGCTGCAGGGATGTCATCGATGAACAGCTGCAGCACTTCGGCGGCGAGCCCGGCATAGCCCTGCTGCGCCAGCACAGCCCGCCAGCGCTCCAGCGTATCGGCGTCAACGTGCGGATAGCTCACCGGCAGATAGAGGCCGCCGTCGGGAGCCAGGCCCTCCAACAGGATGTCGCAGAAGGACTTCGAAGCTGCACCGGAATCGGCACGAGTCGAGATGTAGCGCACCCCTTCAGACTATCTGCCCACCCAGGGTCGCCAAAACATCTGACGAGCTGAGCCCGACCGGGCTGAGATGTGGGCGGGCTGGAGCAGGATGGGCGTATGCCATCATTTCGAGCCCGCTTCGCCGTGCAGGGGATGAAGTCCGGTCATCAACCCGCGGAGGTGCTACCGGCGGCCTGGCTGGCGATTCCCGATCACGCGCACGCCGACGACGTACGCCTCGACATCGAGAAGATGCGTCCGCTTGTCACCGTGAGATTCGCCATCCCCAGCTCCAATGACGACGACGAGGACACCCGGGCCTGGGAATGTGCTCGCCAGATCTGCGCGAATATGCAGTCGCTGGCGACCATGTCGCCGCCGGTGGTGCTGCGCCGAACCGGTCAGACCTGGACACCACTGGAACTGCCCGAGTGAGCCAGTGACCGGTTCGGCACTCACAAACGGCCAGAACTCATTCCGGCGGGACTCAGGCCGACAGCTGACGGCGCTCCGCGACCTCGGCTCTGGTGACCATGACGGGTGGCTCTTCGCCCCTGACCAGCTCTGCTGTCACCAGCACCTGCGCGATGTCGTCGTGGCTGGGCACCTCGAACATCACATCGAGCAGTGTCTCTTCGAGGATGGCGCGCAGCCCTCGAGCTCCGGTGCCCCTGTCGATGGCCTTCGCAGCGATCGCTTCGACTGCCTCCGGGGTGAACTCCAGTGACACCCCGTCGAGCTCGAACAGCTTCGCGAACTGCTTGACCAGTGCATTGCGCGGTTCGGTGAGGATGCGCCGCAGTGCCTCCTCATCGAGCTTGGGAACCGTCGCGATCACCGGCACACGCCCGATGAACTCCGGGATCAGGCCGAAGACGTGCAGGTCTTCCGGACTGACTCCGGAGAACAGATCGAGATTCTGCTCGTCGGGGATCACCTCGGATGCGTCATTGCTGAAGCCCAGCGAGTGCCTGCCGACTCGCTCGCCGATGATGTCCTCCAGACCGGAGAAGGCACCGCCCACGATGAACAGGATGTTCGTGGTGTCGATCTGGATGAACTCCTGATGGGGATGCTTCCGGCCACCCTGCGGAGGAACCGAGGCGACTGTTCCCTCAAGGATCTTCAGCAGCGCCTGCTGGACGCCCTCACCGGAGACATCACGGGTGATCGACGGATTCTCCGACTTGCGGGCCACCTTGTCGATCTCGTCGATGTAGATGATGCCGGTCTCGGCCTTCTTCACATCGAAGTCGGCAGCCTGAATGAGCTTGAGCAGGATGTTCTCGACGTCCTCGCCGACATAACCCGCCTCGGTGAGGGCTGTGGCATCGGCCATCGCGAAGGGCACCTTGAGCATCTTTGCCAGGGTTTGCGCGAGATAGGTCTTGCCACAGCCGGTGGGGCCGATCAGCAGGATGTTGGACTTGCCCAGCTCGACCTCGTCGTCGCGCTTGGCGGATGCCTCAAGACGTGCCTGGACGCGCTTGTAATGGTTGTAGACCGCGACTGCCAGAGTCTTCTTCGCGGCATTCTGCCCGATGATGTAGGTGTCCAGGAAGGCCTGGATCTCAGCCGGCTTGGGCAGCTCGCTCGGCGCATCGGCCTCCGTGCCCTCGGAGAATTCTTCTTCGATGATCTCGTTGCACAGATCGATGCACTCGTCACAGATGTAGACGCCCGGACCTGCGATGAGCTTCTTGACCTGCTTCTGGCTCTTGCCGCAGAAGGAGCACTTGAACAGGTCCCCGCTCTCCCCTATGCGTGGCATTTCCGCCTCCTCTCATGATCTCTTGATGATCTTCCAGACTAGTCCGGGTGGGTGCGCCGAACCGGACATCAACGCACCCACCCGGGCCTGTACTGAAGCTCTCAGCGATCCTTCAGCGACGTGAGAATGTCGTCGACAATCCCATACTCGACTGCTTCTTGAGCAGTGAGGTACTTGTCTCGCTCCACGTCGGCGGTGATCCGCTCCACCGGCTGACCGGTACTGTCCGCCAGCATTTGCTCCATCAACGCGCGGATGCGCAGGATCTCATTGGCCTGGATCTCCAGATCGGACGACTGGCCGTAGCTGCCCTCGCCAATGGCCGGCTGGTGGATGAGGATACGGCTGTTCGGGAGCGCCAGGCGCTGGCCCTTGCTGCCGGCCGCCAGGATCACCGCCGCCGCCGAAGCCGCCTGCCCGAGGCAGATCGTCTGCACGGCCGGCTTGACGTAACGCATCGTGTCGTAGATCGCGGTGAGCGCCGTGAAGGATCCACCCGGGGAATTGATGTAGATGGAGATCGGCCTGTCGGCGTCCATCGACTGCAGGCACAGCAGCTGAGACATCACCGCATTGGCGATGTCGTCGTTGATGGGCGTGCCCAGGAAGATGATGCGATCCTCGAACAGCTTGGTGTAGGGATCGACGCGTCGCACGCCGTAGCTGGTGCGCTCCTCCCACTGCGGGATGTAGTACTCCGCGCTCGGGGATGTGGCCAGTCCACCTGGGGCCACCGGCTGTGCACCGGCGAGCGAATGCGCACCGCTGACGATGTCTTGTCTCAAGGAAGTCATGGCGATCCTCACTGGTTCGGCGCGTCGGTGGGAATCTTGGACGCGCGTTCGTAGACGTGGTCGATGAAGCCGTACTCGAGAGCCTCCGGTGCCGTGAACCAGCGGTCACGATCGGAGTCCTTCTCGATCTGCTCCACCGTCTGACCGGTGTGGCCTGCGATGAGGGCAGCCATCTCGTGCTTGAGATGGATGCTCTGCTCGGCCTGGATCTTGATGTCGGAGGCAGTGCCGCCGATACCACCGGAAGGCTGATGCATCAGGATGCGGGCATGCGGCAGGGCGAAGCGCTTGCCGTGCGTGCCTCCGGACAGCAGGAACTGACCCATCGACGCGGCAAGACCGAGGGCAACCGTCGCCACGTCATTGGAGATCCACTGCATGGTGTCGTAGATCGCCATGCCGGAGTCGATCGAACCACCGGGGGAATTGATGTAGAGGTAGATGTCGGTATGAGGATCCTCGGCGTTGAGCAGAAGCATCTGCGCACAGATCGCGTTGGAGTTCTCGTCCTTCACCTCGGACCCGAGGAAGACGATGCGGTTGGCCAGTAGGGACTGGTAGACGTTGTCACTGAGGCCGGCACCGCCTGCACCGGCTGCTGCCGAGGGGGGCAGCACGGGGAAATTGACCATGTCGTTCACAACGAAGAACCTACCCGGATGCACTGACAAAGCGGAGGCGGTTCACAACTGTTCGCTGCCGGCATGCCGGCATGAGCCCACAACGCTCACGGTGTATGGAGCAGCGCTGCGAACGCCCAGCCGTTCCGATCGGCGGCCGGACCCCGCGATGGGTGGTTGCGCAATGATCTCCCTCCTCAGGTCTGCGGATCTGCTCCGGTCACCTTCGCCTCGGTGGAGATGAAGGAGTTCACCCATCGGGCCTTCGGATCGGCGTCGATCACCAGAGATTTCACGAGCTGAGTGGCCGGCAACGCGATGATGGCGCCCATCGGGCCGAACACCCAGGCCCAGAACAGCAGCGACAGGAAGGAGACGGTGATGTTCACGCCCACGGCATTACCGGTGACCTTCGGCTGGAAGTAGCCCTGCACCACCCAGGTCGTCACGAAGTAGATGATCATGACCACCAGCGCATTCTGCCAGCCGTTCATCAGCAGCGCGGTGATGACAGGCGGCACCATTGCGAAGAAGAATCCCACCGAGGGCACGAAAGTGGTGATGAATGTGAGGAACATCCAGACGCCCATGAGCGGCACATTGAAGATCTTCAAGGTGATGCCGTTGATGACGGCCATGATGAGGCCGAACAATGTGCACGCCAGCCAGTAGCGCCGGACGCCCTCGGAGAATCCCACCAAGGCATGGGTGATCCTCGGGTGGGTGCCGGTGGCCACCTTCATCCGCTCGCTCCAGCCCATGGAGTCGGCCATCACCATGATCATCGTCACGAAGGCAACGGTGGCCGCACTGAGGATCCCCGAAACAGAACCGAGCAGACTGGTGCCCACCGTGACGAGGTGGGACGGGTCCATGTATTGGCCGGCGGACTGCAGTGGGTCGACATCGATGCCGCGCTCGCGGAAGGAGTGCAGCAACTGGTTGTAGAGCTCGGTGAAACGTGGCACATAGTCGGGCACCGTGGACACCGTGGTGCTCACCGCCCATGAGAAAGCGAGTCCGAACACCACGACGGACGCAATGAGCGACGCTGCCATCAACAGGCCGGCGATCCACTTCGGCAGGCCCCTGTGGGAAAGCTTCGAATAGATCGGATAGGCCGCGATGACGAGGTTGAAGCCCAAGAAGGTGGGCGCCAGGAACCAGGAGAGTTGCTGAAACGTCCACACTGTACCCGCCACACCCGCCATTGCGACCATGACGACAGTCAGCCTGGGAAGCCAATGCGGCTGTCCGTGGAACGGCCCCTGCGGCGTCCCCCTCTCGTCGTTCTCGGTGGGAAAAGCAGCGCGGGATGGCTGCTGGTCCTCGGAGGGGGTTGGAGTCGCCGAACCGGTGGAGACACCTGAGTCTCCCGGCGACCCACCGGATTCTCCGGGCTCAGTCAGTTCCTGGTCTTCTGCCACGGCGTTCTCCCCTGCTCGACGCAATCCGCGATTGGCGTCCACAGCGTCTCACGTGTCCGCCCGATGCCGTTGTTGAGGGCATTCTTCGATATTCCAGCTGTCGACACATTGGCGCGATGGTCATCGCCACGAACGCGACGCTGACAACACGCTCAACCATCTGCACAGACCCCGACCACATGCACCGGCCAGCTCGAACCGAGCTGGTGAATCAGACCGGGTGAACAGAATTGGGGGCCGCCGCCCTGGCGGGGGCCGCGCATCGAATAGGGGGGGGGGGAGAACGTCGGGGCGCTTGCCCGCGGGGGGGCTGGGGTGTGGTGGGGGGCGGGGGGAG
>NZ_JBDNTB010000026.1:0-35268 GCF_047719395.1 Propionibacterium sp. | reverse complement strand
CAACCGGGATGCGATGGCCGCCTTCCTGTACCGACTCAAGTCAACCAGCCAACCCGTCAACCAGGCTGACCCGGCCCAGGGCCAGGTGACGGTGGCACCGAACGCGGTCGTCGCGTCCGCGGTAGATGTGGCCGCGGTGACCGGGTCGACCCCTACGAGCATCACCGCCCCCCAAGGCACGAAACTGGCCTCTCTGACTCCGGGGCAGGTGGTGGTCGCCGGGATCACCCCGTCCACCCCGCAGGGTCTGCTCACCAAGATCGATGCGGTAACCACCCATGCTGACGGGTCGGCGACCCTGGCAACCGAGCCCGCCCAGCTCACCGACGTCATCACCCACACCAGCACCCCCATCGACGCGGACATGACCCAGACCTCGGCCAGTTTCACCCCGGCCGACGGGACCACCGAAACCATGCAGCGGTCCCGCGCCGCCGACCCGACCTTCCAGAAGACGTTCACGTGGGAGCAGAAACTCTCCCTGCCGACCGCCGCGTCGCCGTCACCGACGTCCGGGCCGTCACCATCCGCGACGCCCAGCGGACCCCAAATCTCCGGGCAGGGCAGCGTCGACGCGTCGATCACGGGGAGCGTGGGGGCCAGCGCCCACGTGAAGTTGAACGTGGACTGGGCCGGGCTGCACACCGCCGGGGTCACTGTCACCCCGTTCGTCTCGTCTGAGAAGAAACTGGTCGCCTCCGGCCAGATCAGCGTGAAACAAACCTTCCCGGTCGCCTCGATCAGCCGGATCTTCGACATCCAGATCGGTCCGGTGCCGGTGGTCATCACCTCCGACAGCACCGTGTCGGCCACCGTGTCGGCCACCGGGGCCGCATCGTTGAATCTGGACGACTCCACCAAGGTGCACTCCGACCACGGGTTCCTGTACGACAACAACAACTTCCAACTGATCAACACCACACCGGTCAGCACCCAGTCCAGCACCCTCACAGTGGACGCTTCGATCAGCGCCAAAGCCTCCCTCGACTTCGACGAAACCCTGAAACTATACGGGATCGCCGGGATCACCGCAGGGTTCGGCCCCTACGCGACAGCAGCGATCACCACCAGCACAACAAACGGAAAGCCCAGCTGGGACTGCCCTGTCACCATCGGTGTGAAAGCCCACATGGGGGTCCTCGCCCAACTCAGCATCTGGGGATTCACCCTCGCCGACTGGTCCGCCACCGCCACCGACGACTGGCAACTGTGGAATCAGCAATTCTGTACCAACGGCAACCCACCCGGCACCAGCACAGAGAATGTTTTAGCAAGCGGACAGCTCGGGACAGCAATATGGAAAGTTGTAGGTACCAATGATGGCGATGAAAAACTCCTGATTTCCGGAGGAACGATTTCGAACGTTATGTTCTATCAATCGTCAACTGATTCTGGATCAGCGGCTCCTTGGTTTAGCTACGATGCTAAAATAGCTGAGGTTGATATCACGGGGCATCTGGTACTAAGCGGATCAATGGTATCGTTTCTCAGCAATTTAAGTAATTGCACCATGATTAGTGGGTTAACAAATATAGATACAAGTCACGTTACTGACTTCAGACGATTCTTCGATGTTGACAGCGCTCTATCAAGTCTAGATCTCTCCAGTTTTGATACGAGGAATGTACAAGATGGGTACAGCGATGATGCTTCTGCCTATGGTGCCAGCTACGGGATGTCTTACATGCTCTCCCTTGTACCCTCAAAGTTACTGGTATATATAGGGCAAAATACATTATTGGCTGACAACTCGATACTTGATCCACATGGGGCACAAGAATTTCATTTTGTGCACAAATAAACCTGTAGAGATATCTATATTGCTACCACTAGGTTTGTAGGGATGGTTTGGTTCCTGACCTGGAATCAAACCACCACGCCAGTGTCATCATCCCATGCCGCGGGGATGATGACACTGGCGAGGGTTTCCTCGTTATGCTCGTTGAGCCCGTCGGCGACCCTGGCATCCTCGGGGTTGGGGGATCTTTGGCGACGGTCATGGTGGCGTTGCTCTGCGGGCCGGGGTCGATGGGCAACGTGCGACGCCCCTCGGTGACGGCGGCTCGTGCGAGGTTCACAGCGGTGGTGGTCTTGCCGACACCGCCCTTCTGATTGCTGATGGCGAGATAGAGGCTCACGTGCCTAGGTGTACCCGGCCATCAACCTGATGGCCGGGTACACCTAGCTCCTTTCTCATCACAGGTAAGCCCCAAGGCGCTTCAAGACGATCGACCGCTAATTTCCTCGGCCCGCCTCATCATCGTCCGGTAGGCCAGCTGCCGCACCGCGGTGGGAACCAATCGGTACCCACCGCGCACCACCACATTGCGGGCTGCCTGGGCGCGGCTGACGAATCCGGAGCCGATGAAGGCGTGCTGCAGGCGAATCTCGCTGTGGAGCATCTCGACACCGCCCCGACGCCTGTAGGCACCGGCACCCACCCGGTACAGCACCAGCGGCTCTGTCAGATTCGCTACCCGCGCGCCGGACTGCAGCATCCGTGCGAAGAGCCAGTAGTCCTCCATCTTCGCCAAGGTCTGGTAGCCGCCCGCGGCCGCCACCGCGCTCCTGCGATACACCACTGTCGGGTGATTGAAGGGATCGCGGAAGCGCGCCACCTGGCGGATCTCGTCGGCCTCGGCGGGGAGCACACGCACGATTCCGGGTGATTCCTCGTCGGTCTCGAACTCCTGAATGGCAGCGCCCAGCAGATCCAGAGGCCTCCTGCCGTCCTCACCGGTCACCGCTGAAAGTTGCGCGGCGAAGCGCCCCGGCAGCGAGATGTCGTCAGCATCGGCCCTTGCCACGATCTCGTGACGGCATGCCTTGAGGCCCTCCGCCAATGCCCCGGCCAACCCACGATTGTGGCCGATGCGCACCGCGACCACCGGAACGCCATCCACCGGCTCACCGGCCAGCGCAGCATCGATGAGTCGCTCCACGCTTGCCGGGACCGGCCCGTCGCGCACGATGACGATCTCAGCCGGTCGACGCAGCTGGTCGGCGCTCACCGAGCGCAACGCACGGGCGAAATACGCGGGGTCGTCACCGGCATATACCGGCAGCAGCACGCTGAAGCCGGTCACCGTGCGCTCTCCAATGCGGCGACATCACCGGCGGCGGGGGTGCCGGCCAGCACCTCGGCATTCGGCCTCGGTCGGCGCAGCAGGCCATCACGGAGGCCACGAGCCAGTCCCCGGGCGAGCACACCACGATTGCGCGACGCGGCCAACGTGCGTACCCAGCGCCGAAGCGTCGAGCCGCCGTAGATGAGTTTCTCCCACCAGCTCAGCGCAGGGGAGCGCGTGAACAACCAGGTCTTGTTGCGAACCTCCTGGTAGAAGCGCGGCCCGGGATCCGCAGCGGAGTCACCGAACACCTTCGTGAGGTGGCTCACCCGCGCCGCAGGCACATAGAGCCCACGCCGGCGCCGCAGCAGCCGGGCCGTGTATTCGAAGTCGTCATTCCACAGGAAGTAGTCGGCCACCGGTAGGCCCGTGTTCCTCACAGCGCCCGCATCGAGCAGCACGGACACGAACGACGAGGACCGGATAGGCCGGCAGCCCAGGGCAGTGGCTCGCGAACGCTCCGTTCGCGTCGCGCCGACCTTTGTCCGCGGAGTGTTCATCGGATGCTCCCGGCCGTCGATCCAGTCGGCCCGGCTGGCCAGCAGGGCGAGCCTGCCGGGGTACAGCGCCCGGGTGTCCAGCAGTACTTCGAGGCAACCGGGCGTGGGAACGGTGTCGTCGTCCATGATCCACACCAGATCCGCGCCATGGCGCTGGACGGCAGCGGCGATCCCCGCTGTGAAACCCCCCGCGCCACCGGTGTTGACCGGCATCGAGATGATCTCGTCCACGATCGGGTGACCAGCGGCAAGGTCGCCGGACCCATCTGTGGAGGCATTGTCCACCACGAGCACCACATCTGCGGGCCGGCGTTGGGTCCCGATGCCGTCGAGGCAGCGCTGCAGCAGCTCGCGCCGATTCCATGCGACGACAACCGCCACCACCCGGGGGGAGGGCTCCTGACGAGAAGCACGAATCGTGTCAGAAGAGCGCGTCGTGCCGGGCATGGCCTTCACCCTACCGAGGGGGCCTTTGCACCGGCGCGCGGCACGACCGGGGCGTTCGTGAGTGTCTGGGCAGTGATCTGGTCAGGCACTCACCTGAGGGCGATGCCCGGTGAGGTCTGCTTGCCGAACAGGCGCTTGCCCAGCAGATAGGTCTGGCAACCCATGCAGAAGTCGAACAGCACATTGAGCAGCGATGCGAGCAGGACCAGGCCGACGGCCACGTAGAACAGCATCGGTAGCGAGAAGAGCGTGCCGAGCGCCCCGAGCACGGTGAATCCCAGGCCCATGCACTGTGCGAACCGCGGCGGCCGGTCGTCCTCCATCTTCGTCGGAGGCGCCAGGCGGGGAGCCACCAGCACACGGTAGATGCGTCCCCAGGGCTGGAAACGCATCCCGAGGACGGCGCCGGACGCGAACGCCAGGAGCTGGATCACCAGGGGGATGAAACTCCAGCCCGGGCCCAGCGCGATGGCCGTGATGAGCAGCAGGGAGTTGATACCAGCAGCGAATCGGGGGCCGCGTGGATCCAGCAGTGGGCCCTCGGTCTCAGAAATGGGTATGGGCTGGGTTGACATGTGCTGTCCTCCCGGACGAAAGAGTGGGACGGTTTCCGGAGCTGGCCGACTGATGCGTTGCGCACGGCAGAGACAAGGTCTTGCCAACGCTCACCGAAGACGGCACCGCTGCGGGCTCGGTCAGTAAAGGCACCAAGGATGTACAGCCGGATGCACCACTCGCATGGCGGTGGCCCGGTCTGTACGCATGCGTTCGACGGTACCACCGCATCTGGGAAGACCGGAGCTTCGCGAATCCGCATGCGTGTGCACTGCTCGTCGCCGGTGGATGCGCAGCTGCGTGTCGAAGTCAGCACATGCGTCCCCATTCACTCCCAGGAGCCAGGTCCGAGGAGTGCGGAGAATGGACGTCCAGGCCGTGCGTCTCACCGTGACAGGCTGCTGAAATCGGCTCCGAGGTGCTCAATGCTCCTTGTGGCGGTGCCCGGGCAACTGGCGCTTCGCGCTCTCGATGGCGGCCAGATGCATCATCTCGGCCTGCGTGGGCATGTGGTAGGCACGGGCGGTGGAATCGTGCAGCTCGATGATCTTGCGCCGCACGCGTTCGCTGAACTCGTGAGCGATCTCACCGGTGTTCGCCCGCATCGGGGAGCCGTAGACCACGTGCACATCGGGGCGCCCGGGCGTCCACCGTGCCTGTTTCGGCGGCCAGGCCGCCCAGGCGCCCACCATCGCCACCGGCAGGATGGGCACATTGTGCGAGATGGCGAGTGCTGCCGAGCCGGGGTTGAAGCGGCCCATGCCGCCGGTCCGCGAGCGTGTTCCCTCGGCGAAGATCAGCAGCGAGATCCCTTCCTCCAGGAGTTCGCCGGACAGGCCCCGGTAGTTCCGGCTCCCGGTGCGGTTCACCGGATAGGCATTGACGATGAGCTCGGTGAAGATCGCCTTGTACCAGGTGTCGAAGAAGTAGTCGGCGGCAGCGCCGGTGGCCAGCTTGTTCGTGAGACGCCTGGGCATGGTGAGCATCACCAGCGGCGCATCGAAGTGCCCGCAGTGATTGCTGTTCACGATGACTGGCGACTCGACCCCATCGAGGTGCTCCAAGCCGTGCTTGTGCACCTTGATCGCCGAGTCGACAGCCGGTTTGAGCATGCCCAGCTTGACGCCGTTGCGCGCCAGAGCGACAAGTCTCGACTTGTACCGCCAACTGTTGAGGCCGTACTGCATTACCTCTGTGACCTCTCACGATGGCCAGACGCCACCGCATTCGACACACACTTCACAAGCGCATCAGGCCCGTGCCGCAGCACCCAGGCCGCCACCTTCCAGCGGGTGGTCGGGACGCACAGTACCTGGCCGCGGTCCGCATCGGCCAGCACGCTCTCGGCCACCTCCTCCGGGCTCACCCACAACCAGCCGGGGATGTGCGGCCGATCCAAGCCGGCGGCCTGATGGAAATTCGTCTTCACCCAGCCGGGGAGCGCCACGGTGGCGTGCACTCCCGTACCTGCCAGTTCCAGATCCAGCGCCTGCGTGTAGGTGATCATCCAACGCTTGACGGCCGAGTAGTTGTCGGTGCCGATCAGGGCGTTCACCGAGGAGATGTTGATGATCCGTCCCACACCGCGCGATGTCATGGTGCGGGCGGCCGCACCGGAGAGCACGAGCACCGCGAGGCACATCACGTCCAGCGCCTTCGCCTGGTTGGACCAGTCCTCGTCGAGCAATTTCGCGTGGGCGGCGAAACCGGCATTGTTCACCAGCACATCGATGGGCCGTTCGGCGAAGATGCGTTCCACCGCCAGCAGGTCGTCCCGGGACGAAAGATCGGCCACCACGGTGTCCACGGTCACACCATATGTGGTGTGCAGGGTCTCGGCCGCCGCTCGGAGTCGATCCTCGTGCCGGGCGACCAGCACGAGCTCATCCCCACGCTCTGCGAGTTTCCGGGCGAATGCGTAGCCAATGCCGCTGCTGCCTCCGGTGACCAGTGCAGTAGCCATAAGGACCAATCTATCCGAGAGCGCGTCGTCCGTCGCATTCGTCACCGCGACTGGGACGGGCAATCCTTCGCCCTACAGCGATCAGGCCCCGGCGTGTTGCCTGCCCGCTCTACAGGGAGAGCAGTTCCGCCGTCTGCTTCGCCATCGCCAGTTCCTCGTTGGTGCACACCACAAGCACCTTCACCGCCGATTCGGCAGCAGAGATGAGATGCGGCGCGCGGTCGCGGATCGCATTGCGCTCCGGGTCGAGCACGACGCCGATGCCCTTGAGCTTGTTGCAGATCTCCCGGCGCGCGAAGGCGGAGTTCTCACCGACGCCGGCGGTGAAGGTGATGGCCTCCACCCCGCCCAGCAGATTGGCATAACCAGCGATGTAGAAGGCCAGCCGGTGGGTGTACACATTCATGCCGTCGATGGCGTCCTGGTCGCCGGCCTCGAAGCGTGCCTCGACATCGCGCATGTCGCTGACACCGGTCATGCCGGCCATGCCGGAGTTCAGGTTGAGTTCGGTGTCGATGCGGTGGATGTTCCAGCCCTCGGTGCGTCCCAGGTAGGCGAAGATTCCAGGGTCGACATCGCCGCTGCGGGTGCCCATCACCAGGCCCGCCAGCGGTGTGAGGCCCATGCTCGTCTCGATCGGCCTGCCGCCATCGATGGCCGTCACCGAGGCACCATTGCCCAGATGGCAGACGATCTGGCGCAGCGTCTTCGGGTCGACGCCCAGTGCGAGGGGCACGATGCCCGAGACGTACTGGTGGGAGGTGCCGTGGAAGCCGTACTTCCGGATCTTGTTGCGGGCCGCCAGATCCTTGTTGAGGGCGTAACTGGCAGCCTCCCTCGGCAGGTCCACGAAGAACGCCGTGTCGAAGATGCCGACATGGGGCACATCGGGCAGCAGCGACCGGGCGGCCCGGATGCCGTCGATGCCGGCGGGATTGTGCAGCGGTGCCAGCGGGATGAGGTCCTGCATCTTCTTGATCACCTCATCGGTGATCAGCGTGGGTGCTGAGAACTTCTCGCCGCCGTGCACGGTGCGGTGCGCCACCGCGGCCACATCCCGCAGCGACGGGCCGTGCTGGCCGAACATGTGGAAGACGACGGCCAATGCCGTGGTGTGGTCGGGCAGGTGCGGCCTGACGGACCATTCCTCGTCGCCCACCTGATGGGTGACGATGCCCTCCTCGAGCTCGCCGATCCGCTCGCCCAGGCCCTTGGCGAGAACTTCTTCGGTCTCGGGGTCGATGAGCTGGTACTTGATGGAGCTGGATCCGCAGTTCAGGACCAGAATGTGCTTCGCCATGGCTCTCCTTCCTTCGGACAACGATGTCTTGTGGGCTGCGAGTTCCGCCGGGCCGGGCGACTTTCCCGGCCATCTTCTTCCCGGTCATCTTGCACCGGCGGTTGTGCGGGTGGTGGACGCCACGGTCCGCCACCCGCCCGGCCGGCTCCTCGGGCCTCCCCGGGAGTCAGCCGTGGCTCAGCCGAGGGCGCCGTCCGTCGCCTGGGCCTGGATTGCCGTCATGACAATTGTGTTGACGATGTCCTCCACCAGCGCGCCGCGCGACAGGTCGTTGACCGGGCGCCTCAGACCCTGCAGCAGCGGCCCTATGGCGATCGCCCCGGCGGTGCGCTGAACCGCCTTGTAGGTGTTGTTCCCGGTGTTGAGATCGGGGAAGACGAACACCGTGGCCTGCCCGGCCACCGGTGAGCCCGGCATCTTCTTCGCGCCGACCACCGGGTCGATGGCGGCATCGAACTGGATCGGACCGGCGAGTTTCAGCTCGGGTGCCCTCGTCGTGGCCAGCTCGTAGCCCTCGCGCACCAGGTCGACGTCGGGGCCCTTGCCGCTGGTCCCGGTGGAGTAGCTCAGCATCGCCACGCGCGGGGCGACACCGAACATCTCGGCGGTGCCGGCAGACGAGATCGCGATGTCGGCGAGCTGCTCGGGGGTGGGATTCGGGGTGACGGCGCAGTCGGCGAAGACGTACACCCGGTCGGCCAGCGACATCAGCAGTGCGCCCGAGACGGTGCGCATGCCCGGCTGGGTCTTGATGAACTGCAGGGCCGGACGGATGGTGTTGGCGGTGGTGTGGTTGGCGCCGGAGACCAGTCCGTCGGCCTCGCCCAGGTAGACCATCATGGTGCCGAAGTAGGCTCCGTCGGCCATGGCCTCGCGGGCCTGCTCGATGGTGACGCCCTTCTTGGCGCGCAGTTCGGCGAACTTCGCGGCGTAGCTTTCCAGCCGCTCGGGGTCGTTCATGGAGACGATCTCCACGCCGGTCAGGTCGAAGCCCCGGGCCTCGGCATCGGCCAGCACCTTGTCCTTCTCGCCGAGCAGCACCACATGTGCCACGCCTCTGGCAGCGACGACGGATGCGGCCTCCAGGATGCGCGGGTCCTCGCTCTCGGGCAGCACGATGGTCTGCAGATTGCTCTGCGCGCGAGCCATCAGTTCGTGGCTGAAGCGTGCCGGGGTGCGCACCGGGACTGCTGTGGACTCTGCGGCTGCGAGCAGCGGGGTCAGGTCGTCGCCCAGCACTGCGACCGGAAGGCCGAGGCCGGCCAGGGCGGTGCGGGCGGCCTCTGCGTCCTCGGCGCCGGTGGCCAACAGGCCGACGACTACCGCGTGATGGGCGTCCAGTCCTTCGATGGCCGCGGCCGCGACCCCGGCAGCGCGTTCGGCGCCCCGGCCCGCGTCCACCGCGAGGACGACGGGAAGGGCCAGGTCGGCGGCCAGATCCCCGTTGATGCCGAGTTCGACCGGAGCGGTGACCCCGGTGTAGTCGGTGCCGATGGCCACGGCCGCGCCGCCGTCGACCAGGACGGTTTCGAAGGCTGCGATGATCTGGGTTTCGGTCTCCGCGCGATCGGCCTTGAAGGCGGAGAAGGATGCGCCGACGAGCTCTTCGGTATTCGCAGCGTCGGTGAGGGGTTTGAAGACCGTGACCTCGCCGCCCTGCGAGGCAAGGGCCCGCACGATGGCCCGTGCAGCGGCGTTCAGGTCGGCCTCGCAGTCAGGGGAGGCGATGTAGACACGAGTGCTCACGTCGTAACGCTACGCCGTGAGCGGCCTCCGCCGTCTGCTCGCCCCAGGATTGGCCTTCCCAGACCAGCAGCTCCCGGATTGGCCTTCTCAGGCCAGCAGCTCCCGGATTGGCCTTCTCAGGCCAGCAGCTCCCGGATGTCGTTCATGGAGATCGCTCCGGAGGTGAGCGCCTCGTCCCCGAGCACCTGGTCGAACAGTTCGCGCTTGTGCTCCTGCAGGGCCACCACCTTTTCCTCGATGGTGTTGACGCAGACCATCCGGTAGACCATCACCTGCTTGTCCTGGCCGATGCGGTGCGTGCGGTCGATGGCCTGGGTCTCGGCCGCCGGATTCCACCAGGGGTCGAGCACGAAGACGTAATCGGCCTCGGTGAGGGTCAGCCCGAAACCGCCGGCCTTCAACGAGATGAGGAAGGCCGTCGCGTCGCCCTCCTTGAACTTGCGCACCCTGTCCTCGCGGTGCCGGGTGCGTCCGTCCAGGTACTCCCAATCGATCTTCTCGGCGCTCAACCGGTCGCGCACCAGGTGCAGGAAACTCGTGAACTGGCTGAACACCAGAGCGCGATGGCCCTCGGCGCGGATTGCCTGAAGGTGTTCCACCAGCGATTCGATCTTGGCCGATTCGATGTCCTTGTACTTGTCGTCGACCAGCCCCGGATGCAGGCTCATCTGCCGCAGCCGGGTGAGTGCGGCCAGGATCTCGATGCGGTGCCGGCTGGCGTCGTCGAACAGGCCCATCGTGCGCAGCCGCTCGCTGTGCAGCTGGCGGTCGTAGATCTTGCGGTGCTCCGGTTCCAGCACCACCGGCAGCAGGAACTCCTGCTTGGGCGGCAGTTCGCCGGCCACCTGGCTCTTGGTGCGGCGCAGCACGAGCGGACGCACCCGCATCTTCAGCTGCTCCAGCAGCTCCGGGTGCTTGCCGGACTCCACAGGTTTGACGTAGTCATTGGCGAAAACACCCGGATTGGGGAAGACGCCCGGGGCTGCGATCGACAGCAGCGACCACAGGTCCATCAGCGAGTTCTCCAGCGGCGTGCCGGTGATGGCCAGCCGCAGCTTGGCGCGCAGCTCGCGGATCACGCCGTAGGTCTTCGCCTTGTAGTTCTTCACGAACTGCGCCTCGTCGAGCACCACGGCGCTCCACACCATGGAGCGGAAGTCGTCGGCGTCCAGACGCACCAGTGTGTACGAGGTGACGACCAGCTGCGCGTCACCGATCGCCTGCTGCACGCTCATGCCGGACTTCGATGAGGTCTGCTCGATGGTGGCCACTCTCAGATCAGGGCAGAAGCGCGCCGCCTCCTCGCGCCACGCACCCATCACGGAGGTGGGCGCGATGACCAGTACCGGCCCGTGCAACTGGCCGGTTTCATTGAGGTGCTCCACCAGGCACAGCGTCTGCAGGGTCTTGCCGAGCCCCATGTCGTCGGCCAGAATCCCGCCCAGTCTCGCCTCCCACAAGGCATTGAGCCACTGGAAGCCGTCATTCTGGTAGTCACGCAGGGTGGCATTCACACCCTTGGGAAGTGACGGGCGCGGCGTGGACTCCATGTCCACCAGCGCCGCCACGGAGCGCTGCCAGCGCGCCGACTGCTCTGCGATGACGCCGCTGTTCTGCAACTCCTCCCACAGGCCCACCTGCCAGCGCGAGATGCCGATGTGGCCCTCGCCGGCGTCCACCTGCGCTGCGGTCTCGTCCAGCAGGGTGCGCAGCGGGTTGAGTGCGGGCTGGTCCAGGTTCAGCCATTCGCCCGAGTCGAGCACCACATAGTCCTTGCCTGCGATGAGTGCCTGGAGCAGCTCGCGCACAGGAACCTGCACGCCACCAACACGCACGTCGATGTCGAGGTCGAACCAGTCAGTGGGGCGTCCCAGCTGAGCTTCCTCGGCAGCGGTGGTCACTGCCTCGTCCTCGTCGTCCGGGTCGCCCTCGTCCGGCATCGACAGCCGCACCTCAGGGGCCGCGGTGAGCTCCACGAAGGACGGACGGGTGCCCACCACGTCGACCAGGGTGACGCCATCGGTTTCCACCTCGGGCAGGTCGTTGGAGACGAAGCCCAGCAGTGCGCGCCCAGCGAGGTCGGCCCTGTCCTGATCGCCGATCAGGGAGCGCAGCTTTGCCACCCGTGCGGAGAGCAGCTCATCGTGGGGCCCGGGGGCGTTCTCTCCCGGGCCGAGCCGGGTGATCTTCCCACCGGCTTCCATCGCCGTGCCGACGAGCACCGTCGCCCGGTCGTTGGAGATGAACTGCACCCGCATCCAGGGATGCAGTTTGGGCTGCATCTCCGTGTCGACGCTGGAGTCGCTCGAGCTCAGGGCGAGCCTGGTGCGCAGCACCGGTGCGTAGAGCCCGAGGAAGCGTGGCAGGTCCTCGGCGGGGAGGTCCAGATCCGCCGACTCCGAGAGCATGGCCTGCACCGATTCGTCGAGGCTGTGCACGAAGGGCGTCAACCTGATCGCGCCGCGCGGTTCTTCGCGCAGCACGCCGTGCACCGGGCCGCCCAGCATCGTCCATGCAGGACGGTAGGGCTGGGGGCCGTCGGGCCCGATGATGACGGTGCGCAGCCGGTAGCCATCGCCGGCCGGTGCGGCGACCAGGTCGATGCCCAACGACGACGGCGTTTCGTCGACATGAGCTGGGGCCCAGGAGGATTCGCCGATCTTGTGCAGCATCGTGACGCCGGCAGCCTTGGCGCGAGCGAGTACGTCCCACAGCTCCGAGGGCATCGTCTCGATGAACAGGTCGCTGGAGTACGACGAGCCGCCGCGGCTCAGCTGGGTGAGTTCGCGTAGTGCAGCGCGTTGCTCGGGATGGGTGGACAGCCTGTCGTGCGGGGCGGTGATGTCCGACCAGTTCACCGGAGCGTGCTGCCAGCCGCCCTCACGGCCCGAACGAAGCACCTTGATCCGCCAGGACGCCCCGCGGTTGAAGCCCAACAGCCCGGCCGGTCGGTCGAACTGAAGGGCGAGTTCCCTGTCACCGGTGTTCTCGGAGACGGGCACCACCTTCGAGAGAACTTTCTCCCAAGCGGTCAGTCTGTGCCCGACACCGCCTTCGGTGGCGAGCCGGCGCGCAGTGAGAAGCAGTGCGACGGCGTGCTTGCAGCCGTAGCTCACCGGGCAGGTGCAGGTGTCGGTCCATGACATCCGGCCGGGCCTGCCGGTGAAATAGATGCTCGTGCGGTACGGCGTCTTCCTCGTGCCCTGCACCAGTCCGCTGAGGCAATTGCCCGAATAGTGCAGGTCCTGCACCCGACTCGGGTCCTGCGCATACCGCTTGCCACGCTCGAAGTGGCCCTTGCCGTAGTGCTTGCGGATGGCCGATTCATCCAGCGAAGCCATCCACCCGGGTAGCGCTGGGGGTGTGACTCCGGGGGCCATCGGGGGCTGAAACGCAGAAGAACTCATCCCGACTAGCCTACGTTTGCTCGCTGATCACCGCGAACACGGCGTCCGCCATGGGCCCACTCTTCGCAGCGGAACCGCTGAGCACTACCCTCTTAGCATGTCAGTGACGATCGGCTCGCACGTCGACGCCGAGGACCCCGTCGCGGGTGCCCGGGCGCGCGGCGCCGACATCGTCCAGATCATGATCAGTGACCCCACATCCTGGAAGAAGCCGGTCATCAGCTATCCCGGCGGAGCAGCTGCACTGCGGGACGCTGCTGAGCAGGCAGGTCTGCCGATGGTTGTCCACGCGCCCTATGTGATCAATGTGGCCAGCACCAACAACAGGATCCGCATTCCCTCCCGCAAGCTCTTGCAGCAGACCGTTGACGCAGCGGCTGGGATCGGCGCGATCGGGGTGGTCGTACACGGTGGCCATGTCACCGGGAACGATGATCCGGCCGTGGGTTTCGACAATTGGCGCAAGGCGGTGCAGAACCTCGACCAGTCGGTGCCGATCTTCATCGAGAACACCGCGGGCGGCCAGCACGCTATGGCGCGCACCCTGGAAGCCCTCGAGCAGCTGTGGGATTCGATCAGCAAGGCCGAGGGCTTCGACCGCGTCGGCTTCTGCCTGGACACCTGCCATGCCCATGCTGCGGGGCTGGGTCTGCATGGCCTCGTCGGGCGGGTGAAGGCCATCACCGGGCGGATCGACCTGGTGCACGCGAATGACTCCCGGGATGACGCCGGTTCCGGCGCCGACCGGCATGCGAATCTTGGCAGGGGCCGGGCCGATCCGGACGGCATTGTCGAAGTGGTGGCGACCGGCGGCGCCCCAGCGATCGTGGAGACGCCGGGTGAAGTACAAGATCAGGCTGAAGACATTGCCTGGCTGCGAGAGAGGCTCTGAGATGACCGCGAACCGTCCACCTGCGACAGCGCACAATCACGTCGCCCACATGTTCCGGGCGACCGTGCAGCGCTACGGCGCCAGGCCCGCCACCCGCGTGCGGGAGGGCAAGTCCTGGAGGACCACCAGCTACCAGCAGCTGGACGATCGCGCCATGCAGATCGCCTGCGCGCTGATCCACGCCGGGGTGGACCGCGGCGATCGTGTGGTGATCTGTGCCCACAACTCCACCGAATGGGTGGCAGCCGATGTGGCACTGCTCGCGATCGGCGCCGCGACGGTGCCGATCGATCCGTCGAGCCCGGTGGACGAGATCGCCACGAAGGCCGCCGACTGCGGCGCGGTGCTGGCCTTCGGCGGTGACGCCGAGGAGTCCGCAAAACTCTTCGAGGCGAGCAGGAGGGTCGCCTCGCTGCGACGCGTGATCAGCTTCACCGACTCCCACCAGGAGTCGGTGGCCAAGCTGGAGCACTTCGCCCCGAGCGACCAGGAATCCGCACCGGAGATGGTTGCCCGAGTGGACAAGCGCTTCGTGCAGGCGTCCCCGGACGACCTGTTCAGCGTCGTCTACACCTCGGGGGTTGATGGCCGCGCCAAGGGCGTGATGATCTCCCATCGTGCGATGACCTCGCAGCTCGATGCCCTTGACAAGGCCTTTCACATCGTCACCGATGATTCCTCGGTGTGCGTGCTGAGTCTGGCGAATGTCTTTGAGCGGGCCTGGTCCATCTACCTGTGGTCGCACGGCTGCCTCAACACATTGGTCACCAGTGCTTCCGAGCAGGTCGATGTGGTCGCTGCGGCGAAGGCCAATCTGTTGGTGGCTGCGCCCAGCTTCTTCGAGACCATCACTGCGGAGCACACGGGTGCGGCGTCCTCCGCAGTGAAGAATCTGCTGGCCAGGATTCCGCTGAACATTGCCCATCGCGTGGCGCTGCGCTCCATTCGTACTGCCGTCGGCGGGCGCAAGAAGCTGCTCGTCAGCGCCGGCGGAAAGCTGAGTCCCGACACGCAGAAGCTCTTCGCTGCAGCGGGCGTGAAGATTCTCCCCGGCCTGGGAATGGCAGAGGCCCTGTCGCTCATCTCGTGCAACACTCCGCACGCTCATCGCGCCGGCAGCGTCGGCAAGGTGCTACCCGGCGGGCAGGTGCGGCTGGGCGAGGACGAGGAGATTCTCTACAGCGGCCCGAATGTGATGGATGGCTACTGGCAGGATCCGGACGCCACATCGAAGGCCCTGATCGTCGAGGACGGCACCACCTGGTTGCGCACCGGTGACACCGGCTCCATTGATGCCGACGGCTACCTCTTCGTGACAGGACGGCTTCAGGACATCCCGGTAACAGGAGCCAGGAGAGTTGCCCCACAGCCGGCCTGACCGGTAGGGCTCCCGCCGTCGGGTGAGCCTCATGGATCGGCGGGGCTGTTGCTGTCGGACGGTTGAAAGTGTTAAGCTTGCAACTTATTCTCAGAACGATGTCGAGGTTTTGGCGTCCCGTGGCGCTTCAACGACCGTGACGACGCCGGGTGAAGTACACGATGAGGTGTGGAGGCATTGTCCGGCCGCCGGAGAGGGTCTGAGATGACCGCGAACCGTCCACCTGCGACTGCGCGCAATCACGTCGCCCACATGTTCCGGGCAACCGTGCAGCGCTACGGCGACAGGCCCGCCACCCGTGTGCGGGAGGGAAAGTCCTGGAAGACCACCAGCTATCAGCAGCTGGACGATCGCGCCACCCAGATCGCCTGCGCGCTGATTCACGCCGGGGTGGATCGCGGCGATCGGGTGGCGATCTGTGCACGGAATCGTCCTGAATGGGCGCAGGTCGATGCGGCGCTGATGCTCATTGGCGCAGTGTCAGTTCCTCTGTACGCGACCAACTCCGTTGAGCTCATGGTCGCGGAGATGACCGATTGCGGTGCGGTTCTGGCGTTCGGGGGTTCGGCAGAGGAAGCGTCGCGGTTGTTCGAGGCGAGCGGGCAGATCCCCACGCTCCGTCGCGTGGTGAGCTTCGATGATTGCGATGTGAAGTGCGTAGCCGGCTTGGAGCAGTTCGCGCCGATCGGCCAGCCGGCGTCCCCGGAGATGCTCGCCCGGGTGGACGAGCGGCTCGCCCTGGCCAGCCCAGATGATCTGTACTCGATCATCTACACCTCGGGTACCACCGGTGAGCCCAAGGGCGTGATGATCTCCCATCGCGCGATGACCTCGCAGTTCGACGCGCTGGACAAGCTCTTCACCATTCGGCCGGAGGACAGCTCATTGTGCTTCCTGCCTCTGTCCCATGCTTTCGAGCGCGGTTGGTCGACCTATCTGTGGTCGCACGGCTGCATGAACACCTATCTTCCCGATACCCGCCAGATCGCCGAGATGATGGTCCTGGCCAGAACGAATCTGATGGTCGGGGTGCCGAAACTGTTCGAAGCGATTGCCGAGGCGGCTCGCAAGAAGGCTTCCGCATCTGCTGTGAAGAAGCGGGTGTTCGACTGGGCGATCTGGGTTGGCACCCGGGCGCGGATGCCGGGGCATTCCAGGGTGATGAAGCTGCTGGCCCGAATCCAGTTGCCGCTCGCCGACGTCCTGGTGCTGCGGTCCATCCGCAATGCCATCGGAGGGCCGAAGAAGGTACTGGCCAGCGGTGGTGCACCGCTGAGACGCGAGGTCGAGGTGTTCTTCGCCGCGATCGGCGTGAACATCCGCAACGGCTATGGGATGACCGAGGCATCCCCGCTGATCTCATTCAATGGGCCCGGAGCCACCCGAGAGGGGAGCGTCGGCAAGGTCATGCCTGGCGGGCAGGTGCGGCTGGGTGATGAGGACGAGATCCAGTATTGCGGTCCGAATCTCATGGACGGCTACTGGCAGCACCCGGACGCCACCCGTGAAGCGCTGCTGACCGACGCGAGTGGTACGTGGTTGCGCACCGGCGATGTGGGTTTCATCGACGATGACGGCTATCTGTACGTCACCGACCGGATCAAGGACATCATCGTCACCAACGGCGGCAAGAACGTGGCCCCACAACCCATCGAGGAACTGCTGCTCGCCGACCCGTTGTTCGAGTACGCGGTGCTGTTCGGCGACAACAAGCCCTTCCTCACGCTGATCCTGCGTCCGTCGTTGCCGAACCTGTCAGAAATCGCCGAGAGCCTCGAGGTCAGTTACAAGGAAGTGGGCGAGTTGCTCACCGACACCCGGATCAACGCGGAGTTGCGCGCCCGGGCTGCCAAGCTCACCGAGAAGTTGCCCAAGTACATGCAGTTCAGGGAGATGCGCATCAGCCTGGACGACTTCAGTGTGGCCAACGGTCTTCTGACCCCCACCTTGAAGGTGCGCCGCGGCGAGGTGGAGAAACACTTCCACGAGCTGATCGAAGAGATGTACCCCAAGGCGGTCGGGGCGGGCCCTGGGGCGTGAGGAGCGAGGGGCGGCCCGACGCCGGAGGGTGGCCATTCCGCACGGCGTGAGCCACCGATCAGTCCTCGCCGCGCTCCTTGCGCTCAATGCCCACGCCGCCCATGACGGCGTAGCCGGTGATGCGCACACGGACACCGTTGCCGGGCCTGCGGACGCCGGTCACCTCACGGCTGGCGGCGAATTCTCCCATGATGCCGAGCCCGCTCACCTCGATGTCGATGTCGTCGGGAACGATCACATCCACCCCGCCCATCACGCAGTGGCAGGTGATCACGGTATCGGCCGATTCGAATTCGGCATCCCGTAGGTCGAGGACCACCCCGCCCATCACGGAGACGACCGTGTGGCGCGCGGGGCAGGTCCACGGGCCGTTGCGCTCCTGCCCGCTCATCACGGCCGCGGACACGCCGGGGCCGGTCTTTCCGCTCACCCGGGGAAGCCTGCTGCCGCTCGCATCGGGATGCGCCAGCTGCGCCCCCTGGTGGGACGACACGTCACGAAGCAGAGCTTCAAGATCGCTGGTGTACACCGACTTCCAGGCCCTGTCGGTGCGCTCCTGGAATTCGGCGTAGTCCAGCCTGCCCGCCGCATAGGCGTCTCCCAGCACCGCCACCGCCGTGGTGCGGTCCTGGTCGGATGCGCGCATCGGGGAGCGTTCGTCGTGAGGCACGGGATCGGACGGGTGGGGCTCGTAGGCGTCCATGTGACAAGGCTAGCGAGACGGCATCGCCACGACGTTCATCCGTTGGGATCGCTGCTGGCCGCGGCGGGTCATTCGTCAGGTTCGCTGTTGACTGCTGCGGCAACCGGGCGCAACTTCATCCACCACTGGTGCCGGGGACGGCGATGCCCCAGATCCACTTGCTCCTGCATGTGGGCCAGTGGTCTGGCGCTGATCTCGGAGTTCCGCAGGCCGATGAACCAGCTCTTCGGCTCGCGGGCGGCGAGTTCGTCCTGCAGCACCGAAAGACCGTGGGAGGCCATCCGGGTGGCGAGCAGGCGGTCCGCCGGGCTCGGCGCGCCGCCTTGCTGTACGTGCCCGATGATGTTCATCCGCACGTCGTAGAGGCCGTGGCTCTCACCGTCGAACAGCCGCTCAAGGAAGTCACTGGTGTAGGCCTCGCTGGCCATTTCGGAGCGCACCGCCACGAACAGCCGCCGGCCGTTCTCGAAGGAATGGCGCAGCCACTGCACATCCTGGTTGAGCTGGTCCAGGGTGATGCCGTCCTCGTTGAGGTAGATGCGCTCCGCGCCGCCGGCCAGGCCACCCATCAGGGCCAGATAGCCGCACTGGCGTCCCATTGTCTCGATGACGAAACATCTTGTCGTCGCAGCACCGGACTGCTTGATCCGGTCGATGTCGTCGACAATCTCGTTGAGGGCGGTGTCCGCGCCGATCGCCTGGTCGCTGCCCGGCAGGTTGTTGTCGATGCTCGCAGGGATGCAGACCACCGGAATCCTGAAACCTGGGTAGCGCTCTGCTTCGCTCTGAATCTGATAGGCGGCTATGTAGGCGTTCCAGCCGCCGATGACGAGCAGGCCGTCGATCCTGTTCTCCTCCAGGGCGCGGCTGATGGCGTAGTAGTCGCTCATCGGGGGCACATCGCGGCGCAGCCCGAGGTCGGCGCCGCCCTCACCGGTCCAGCCCTCGACATCCTCCCAGGCCAGTTCCTCGACCTCGTTGCGAAGCAGGCCGTTGAAACCGTTGCGCACGCCGAGCATCTTGAACCCCCGGGCGATACCCAGCCGTACTGCAGCCCGGGTGGCGGTGTTCATGCCGGGGGCAAGCCCTCCGGCATGCAGGATGGCGATGCGCGGGCTGTCGTCCGGCACCTCAACACGGTCGGGATGGGCCAGCTCCTCGAAGATCTGCGTCATCTCCGTGAAGCCGGCCGAGCGCAGCGACATCGCCTCGTCGTACTTGCCCTCTTCGATGAGGGCTGGCACCCGACGGGTGGCGCGCACAGCATCCATGAGGGGCAGCCGCACCACTTCGGCGCCGCGCATGCCGAGCACCATGCCTGGCGAGTCGGGGGTGGCGTTGAGCAGCTGTTCGGCCGCCGCATAGCCGAGCCAGGTGCTGGCCCAGCGGTCGAAGGCGCTGGGCTGGCCACCGCGCTGCACGTGGCCGAGGATCGTGACGCGGGCGTCTTCCTTGTTGATCCGCGCGATCGTGTCGCGCACATACACAGAGGTGATCGGTTTGCCCTCGCGGTCGCAGGCACCCTCGGCGACCACCACGATCGACTCGCGCCGCCCGGCCTCGCGGCCACGGCGCAGCTGAGCGCACATGTCCTCCTCCCAGCCGGGGGCGGGCGGATCTTCGGGGATGAGAACGTAGTCACAACCGCCTGCCACGGCGGCCATCAGCGGCAGGTATCCGCAGTGCCGGCCCATCACCTCCACCACGAAGCTTCGCTGGTGGCTGGCCGCGGTGCTGGCGATGGCGTCGATGGCATCCACGATGCGGTGCAGCGAGGAGTCGGCGCCGATGGTGGAGTCGGTGCCCACCAGGTCATTGTCGATGGACCCGACCAGCCCGGCGATCATGAGCACCGGGTGTGCGATGGCCTGCTCGGCGGTGATCTGGCCGTCGCGTTTGAGGTCGTCGACCAGGCCCGGCCATTCCTCGCGGAATACATCGAGGCCACTCAGTGAGCCGTCGCCGCCGATCACGATGAGACGGTCGATGCCGAGCTTGATGAGATTGTGGGCCGCCTTGAGCCGGCCCGGTCGCTCCCGGAATTCCTGGGAGCGGAAGGTGCCGATGACGGTGCCGCCCTTGCCGAGGATGGCTCCGACGTCG
Organism: Propionibacterium sp.; assembly: GCF_047719395.1. Lineage (NCBI taxonomy): Bacteria > Bacillati > Actinomycetota > Actinomycetes > Propionibacteriales > Propionibacteriaceae > Propionibacterium > Propionibacterium sp. Next base: position 15,106 of record NZ_JBDNTB010000026.1, on the reverse strand, counting down.
TCCCAGTGGAACTGCCTGATGCCGTCGCCGCCGTCGATCATGCCCTGGTAGCCCTCGAAGATCACGAAGACATCGGCACCCCTGGTCAGCGCCGTGCGCACCACTGCGCGCACCGCGGCGTTCATGCCCTGGGCGTCTCCGCCGGATGTCAGGACTGCGATACGGATCGGTGAATTAGCTGTCGCCTGGCTCACGAGTCCATCCTTGCGCACTCGCGGTGATATGTCCGGTCAGTTCGCGGCGCTGCCCCAGGTGCCGTTGAGCAGCGGGAGCAGCTCCTTGAGGTGGGTGATCACGGTGGTGGACAAGTCGCCCAGATCCTCAGCGGGTTCGCCGGGGGTCACGAGCAGGGCCGATGCCAACCCAGCCCTGTCGGCGGCCTGCACATCAATGACCCTGTCACCCACACACATCACCTCGCCGGGGACGAGGTGATGGCGTGCCACCAGGGTCAGGTTCATCGTGGGATCGGGTTTGCGGGGCAGTCCGTCGGGGGCGCACACCAAATCGTCGACGGTGATGCCCAGCGCATCGAGCAGGGTCTGCGCGCTCGCCCGGTCACGGTGCGTGGCCACGAGGTTGAGACCGCCTCCGCTGTGCACGGCATCGAGCACTTCGCGGGCGCCATCCATCAGAGGCGCGGGATGCGCCTTCCAGCCGACTTTGAGGTCGCTGTAGGCCTGTTGAAGAAGTGCTGGGTCGATGTGGTGGCGCTGAGACAGCACCTTGATTGCGTGCGCGATGGAGCGCACCCGCAGCGTGCGCACTTCGGCGAGCTGGGTTCCGGTGACGTCGTCACCCCACACCGCGGTGGCCAGGGTGCGGTCGACTGCCGGATAGGTGTCGACGAGGGTTCCACCCATGTCCCAGATCACACTGCGCACGTTCGCAGTCTCTCAGACGTTGCGGGTGTCATGAGCGGGGGACTGTCTGTGCGTCATCCGCCGCGCCGGGCATGGATTCGGGCGGCGCGGCAGGAGGGGCAGGGCGGGCGATACCCGCAGGAGATGAGAGGTGCTGGCGCCTCGACGGCACCACATACCAGTGCGTGCGACGTGCGAATGTCACCGAATTGTCCGGTCTGGTGCCGCGCCCACCAGGGGATTCTCATCCTGGGACTGCCGGGAAGCGCGATGTTAAGGTCAGGCTTGTGGACAATTCCGGGCTCGTATCCTCACACGAGTTCGCATTGGTGCAGGCGTCTGTCAATGCATTGATCGATTCGGGGCTCAGCGGTCGCCCAGTTGCTCATGCATCCGATGTCGACGTCGTTCTCGCCGCTCTGGGCAAGGACAAGTCCAACTGGTCGGCGGCACAGAGAGCTGGTTACTCGGCGGCGGCCACGAGGTCGTTGTTGTACGCAGGCCACGCCCTGCAGGCGGTCGAAGCCGTCGATGAGGGCAGGCAGTTCCTCCGCGAGGCCGCGGAAGAAGCTGACCCTCAGCACCTCGCGAAGTGCCTCTCGTTGCTCGGCGAGACATGTCTGCTGACCGGCCGAGCTCGGGACTGCGCCGAATTTGCCCGCGTCGCGCTCGATGACCTGGTGCGCGCGCCCGATCCCGCCGTGCAGTTCCGTGTGCAGGGATTGTTGGCGGCCTCATTGGCTGTCAACGGGGAGTTCGATGAGTCCGAACGCATGTGCGAGCAGGCCCAGGCTGGAGTGCCGGAGCCGGGTGGGGCTGCACTCCCGTGGTCCCTGTTGCTCGCGCGCACTTTCATCGCGCGCCGACGGGGGGACGCTCAGTCCATCAGGGCGATGCTGGGGGGCAGCTATGCCCCCAGCCGGGTGACGTTGATGCAGGACGGCACGAGGGCCATTGCGCGGGGCTGGCTGGCCTTCATGTCCGGTGACCAGCACGGTGCCATCGCCGAGATGCAGATCTTCGTCCGGGGGGTCCTCGCGCAGCGGTTTCCGCCACTGTTCATCGCCCATGCTCTCGCACTCGAAGCGATGGCCTTCGTCGAACTGGGACAACCCGGTGACGCGATGAGAGCGCTCATCGGCCGCCCCACGCTTCCGGACCACACGGTGTGCTTCGACCTCGTGCGCGCCAGCATCCACATTCAGCAGGGTCAGCCGCGCCTGGCACTGCGCGTGACCGAACGTTGCCTCCGGTGCGGGCCGAAGCACAGTCTGCGGACGTTGCCCTCGGTGCATCTGCGTCGCGCAGTTGCCATGGAGATGATCGGGCTCCGCGGGGCCGCCGATCAGGAGTTCTCGCAGGCGTGTCATCTGTCTGCGGGCCTGGGCGGGCTCAGCTCTGCTCTGGGCGTGCTGCGTGAGCCGCTGGACTCCCTGCTCGACAGGCTGCTGGTGAACGAGCCGGACTTCGGCAGGCTCGTCATCGAGCGGATCGCCCCGATCCGGGGCATTCCCGAGCCCAGGCCCCTGGCGTTCCGGCCGGTCGAGCTGACCGATCGGGAGAGGGGCCTCGCCGGTTGGCTGGGCACCGAGCTCACCCTCCCGCAGATCGCCGAGAAGCAGTTCGTGTCGATCAACACGGTGAAGACACACCTGCGCAATCTCTACAAAAAGCTCGGAGTGACCTCACGTGAGGACGCCGTGACACACCTGATGGGTCTCGGTCTGCTGGACGACCCGAGGGATGACTGAGATTGCCGCTGTGACGTGAGCGATTCGTGAATCAGCCCTGGAAATGATCGATGGTGCGTCTGCACCGGGCCGGTCGCTTCGGGATGATCCACCGGCCTCATTCTGAATGTGACGTTGCGTTCGGTGAATTCTGAGAGTTCAGCCGCGCGGCGATTCTTGGTTTCGCCGGAGGCAGAATTTGGCCGATGCCCACCGTTCGTCACGCGGTTCACCCCGCTTTTCACCCTGCGCGCGGGCACGACAGAGCTGGTTCACTGTTAATTTTAAGGCGTCTCTCAGGGGTCGTGACTGCCCAGTGCAGGCCTCGTTCGTCCGGAGTGGGATGAATCGAGACCGACTTGCAGGTGTCGCACACACCTGGGATCCGAACAGTTTGATTGGAGCAGGCCGTGCATGATGAGGACGAGTCAAAGCGTGGTGATAGGTCTGCGTTGAGCACTGTGCCTGCCCGCCGTAGGCCGTTGCGGAGGCTTGCCGGTGTGGCGGTGGCCTCGGTGCTGCTGGTTCTCGGCCTGGCGTCTGCCGCGGGTACCTCCGCAGCGCAAGCCGAGCCGGAGGCGTCGGCCTCAGCGGCCACTTCTTCAGGCACCACCGGATCGACACCATCGAGCCAAGGTGCTGCGGCGTCCACAGCGCCGGCGACGGCCCCCGCCAGCGGCAATAGCACCGTGTCTTCGTCAGCTACTTCGCAGGAATCCCAGGCCAAGGCTGCCCCGGCGGGGCGAGATGCGGTAGGGACCCAGGCAACCGCGGCTGCCACCAATAATTTCTCGCAGTTCAATTGCGCCGCGGGATATATCTACTCGATGCAGGCCGATGGCGATGTCTCTCAAATTGATCCCAGTGGGAATGTGACGACGGTATATACAGCCACCTCGGGAACCAAACCGGGGAATGGCCGCGACATGAACGGTCTGGGTATCGGGAAGGGCGGGACGACAGGATTTTGGTACGAGCGCACCCCAGACGACATCAATCGTCTCCTGTCATTCTCGAATGGCAATGTGACAGCTGGCACTAAATCGTTCGATACGGGGCAGAATTCTTCTCTGGTCGCTGGGGCGGTTGATCTTGCAACGGGCAACTTCCTCTTCGGGCAATATGTTGGTTCCAGATTCTATCTTTACGCATGGACGGGTTCGCAGTTCGAGAAGTTGGGTTATGTCGCGAATGCAGCTAATTCGAATTGGAGTGGTGCCAATGGCGATATCGCTTTCGATGCGGCAGGTAACTTGTACCTTCTGGCCAGCAACGGAAGCAATGTCATCATCACCGAGGTCAATGCAGCCGACATAGCAGCAGCGATCAGTAATCCGAGTGCATCAACAAATATTCCGGGTGATCAAGTCTCTTCAGGGACGGTCAGTTCGGGAACGAATTTCAATGGGTTTGCCTTCGATTCCGATGGCTACGCCTATTTGGGCACCGGGAGCGGTCTGTACAAATATGACCCGTCTACATGGAAGCAGATCGGGAACAATCCTGTTACGACCAAACTTGGCGACAGTACGGACCTCGCTTCGTGTGGTTCGCCCGCCACGCTGACGGTGCAGAAGAATCTCCCGAATGGCCGCGCCGCAGCGGGCGATCAGTTCACGCTTGCCATCGCCACGGGTGGACTGACTGTTACTTCGGTCACCACTACTGGCAATGACAAGGGAATCCAGCAGAACACGGCGGGTCCCGAGCCAGTTGTCACGGGAAGAACCTATGCAGTGTCTGAGAGTCCAAGTGGCACCACGTCGTTCAGCAACTATGCACAGTCCTTGGCGTGTGTGGATACGGCGAACGCCAATGCTGTTGTCTCCAGTACGGGTGGAAAGGTGACCATTCCGACGCAACAGCCGAATTCATCAGCAGTGGTGTGCACTTTCACGAATATACCAATCAAGGCCACGGTGAATCTGAGCAAGACGGTTCAGGACACCACCGGAAAATCCTCCCCGGGTCAAGGCTGGTCTCTGGGCGCGATAATCGCATCTGGTTCAACTACCAATACCACGATTTCTCCGTCGGGAAATCAGACGACCGATGGAAATGGGAATACCCCGCAGCAGACAATCACTTTCCCAAGTTCAGCGGCGACCGCCAATGTGGCAGTTTCCGAGACGCAGCAGGCCGGCTACACCTTCGTCAGTGGTTCATGCACGGTGACGCACATCGATTCCACGACGACAACGACGCCCTTGACGTCCGCAGCGCAGACGCTGCCGGGGATCAAGCCGGGGGATTCGGTCTCCTGCGGGTTCACGAACAAGCAGACACCTGGCACCGCGACCTGGAGGAAGGTGGGCGCTGACGGGTCCACTCTCCTCGGTGGTTCGACGTGGTCGCTGAACGGTCCAAATGTTCCGGCGAACACGCTGGTCTCCGATTGCACGGCAGCTCCGTGCACAACCGGTGCATACACCGATCAGGACCCAGTCGCTGGTCAATTCCAGCTCACCGGCCTGGCTTGGGGTGACTACACGCTGGCTGAGAAGAGTCCACCGATCGGCTATGTCGGGAGCGCCACCACCTACTCGTTCACCGTCTCGGCCACCTCGCTGAATCCGACTGTGACGGGAAGCCCCTTCAAGAACACCCCGGTATCTCCTGCCACAGTGACAATTTCGAAGCAGGTCGCCGATGCGAACGGACAGAATCCGAAGCCAGCATCGGGGTGGACCATGGGCGCGGCGCTGTCGACTCCTCCGGATGGGGTGACGATCAGTCCCACTGGCACGCAGAAAACGGCCGCTGACGGCTCCACCTCTCCGTGGACGATATCGGGCTTCGCGACCACGACGACCACAACGGGTGTGACGGTCTCGGAAACCCAGCAGAACGGCTACAGCTTCCTGTCAGGTTCATGCACGATCACGCACAGTGACAAGTCCACGACTCAGATCACTGTGAACTCGGCGTCGGCGCAGACCCTCTCCGGAGTCATGCCCGGTGACGCGGTGGCCTGCACCTACACCAACAAGACAAACCCGGGCGCCGCCACCTGGACCAAGATCGACAAGGCCAATGGCGAATTGCTGAGCGGCTCTGAGTGGACCCTGACCGGTTCCGGAGTTCCTGGCAACACCGTCGTCTCTGACTGCATTTCGACTCCGTGCGCAGCGGGAGCATATGCAGACCAGGATCCTGCTCCCGGAAAATTCCAGCTCACCAATCTGACTCCAGGAAGCTACAGCCTCAGGGAGAAGACGGTGCCTGTCGGATACCAACTGAATCCCGACACATTCACGTTCACCGTGATCCCAGGGGAGACCGTCGTGGCGACGGGACCTGGCGTCACGAATGGCGCGATTCCCGACCTACGGACTGTGGTCCCTGTCCTTCCCCTCACCGGTGGTGCTGCCGGCGATTACTTCCTGCTGGCTGGCGGCGGCTTGATCGCCGCAGCCGGTGCGGGCGGCTGGTGGCAGCGGAGGAGGTCGATGCGGCGTCAGTGATGTCCATGGTCTCGGGCGCAGCTACTGACGCTTTGTCCTGGCCTTCCTCCGAAAACAATGACTTCTTGACCCCGGCACATGCAGTGCGCGGTGTCCAATGAAAGGAAAGCGGTTACATGATTGAGATTGGAAGGGTGTCGCGGCGACGCCGCGTCACAGCGGCGGCCGGGGCGCTCGCTCTTGGTTGCATGAGTGTGGTGGGAGCAGCGGGTGTTGCCAACGCTGCCCCTGACACGGGTGACATGCCGACGACGGCCGGTTCGATCACCATTCACAAGGGTCTACAGCAGACTTCCGAAACGACGCCGGGCACTGCCAGCGGTACCGAGCCCTCGAACTTCACGCCTCTGCAAGGCGTCATCTTCACGGCGTACCCGATCACCAACCTCGATCTGACCCAGAACGCGGGCGGCTGGGACACTCTCAGCAAGATCACCGCTGACACTGTTGGATTCAGCGCATGCGATGCGGCGAAGGCCGGCCAGGTCGCAACAGTGGGCAGCACTCCGCTGACCTTCGGCCCGGGGCAGGCTTTCCCGGCGACGGCAGCAGATGGCTCCGCACAGATCACCGCCGGTCCGACCAAGGGCTACCTGGTCTGCGAGACCGACAACAGTGGCGCCAAGGACGCGAACGGCAAGTCCGTGAGCATTGTTGCTCCGTCTCAGCCGTTCATCGTCTCGGTGCCGTTCCCCGACAACGATGGCACCAACAGGTGGCTGACCGATGTGAACGTCTATCCGAAGAACGGCGTTGCCACCATCAACAAGGAGACCGTTGCTCAGCCCGCTGACCAGGTGGCCATGGGTTCGGTGGCGCAGTTCAAGGTGACCACCCTGGTGCCGAGCCTGCCGGCCAACTCCTCGTTCAAGTACTACATCGTGCATGATCCGATGGATCCCACTGGCTTCAAGGACACGGGTGTGGAATCGGTGACTCTCGACGGCACCACGTTGGTTGAGGACACCGACTACACCGTCACTGTGACGGGCACGACGGTTGACATGAGCTTCACCCAGGCTGGCCTGGTCAAGCTGGCGGCTGCTGGCGGCAAGAATGTCGTCACGACCTTCAAGGGCACGGTGATCCGCTCCGGCGCCATCAACAACCAAGCGACGCTCTACACCGACACCCAGACGGGCACTACGCCCCCCGTCACACCTCCGGTCACGCCTCCTGTCGAGCCGCCGGTGAATCCTCCGGTCAGCCCTGAGGTGACCACCAACTGGGGTCCGCTGCAGATTCTGAAGACCGATACCGCGAATGGCAATGTCTTGAGTGGTGCACAGTTCCAGATCTTCAACGCCACTTCCCCCTATGCGGACGACTGCTCCGCAGCGGTGAAGACAGGCAGCGCCCTCACGGGTAGCCCTCTGGCACTCGATGCCCAGGCGGGCCCGACGGTGACCACAGACAGCAATGGCCAGATCACGGTGCCTGCGCTCTATGTGAACTCCACGAACGACAACCTCTCGGCGACTCACCGCTGCTATGTGGTGGAGGAGACCAAGGCCCCGACCGGCTACGTGCTCCCCTCGAACGCCGACCGGGGTGTGGCTGTCGTGGTGAATGACGCCGCGAATCCTCTGAAGGTGACCTTCCAGGACTCCAAGGAGTTCGTCCCCGGCCTGCCGCTGACCGGTTCACAGGGCACTTTGGCGCTTTCTGTGATCGGTGCAGCTCTGGTCGTCGGCGGTGGCAGCGCTGCTGTGGCTGCTCGTCGCAAGAAGCAGAACGCCTGATCGAGCCGATCGATGAGGTGATTGGCTGAACTGGTTGTGGCGGGTGAGCCTGGCTTGCCCGTCACAACCAGTTTCTTGTTCTCGCAGTTTCGTGTTCCAGTCAGTTGCCGGTTTCTGTTTTCCGCAGATGGAGGTGTGAGGGGGCCGTGAGCCAATCGACAACAACACGCAGCACATTCTCACCGGTACCCGATCCGGCTTCTGCCAAGCGCACATGGCGGGTGAACTGGCTGGCATTCATTGCGGGTCTGGTGGCTTGGCTGGGCATGCTCGTGCTGTGCTATCCGATGGTGGCCTCCTGGGTCTCTCAGCTGAACCAGTCGAAAGTGGTCACCAACTACGACACCCAGTCGCAATCCAAAAACTTGGTGCCGTCTGCTGCGGAGCAGCTGGCAGCCGCCCATCGCTACAACGATGCACTCAACTCCGGCGGCTTCGTGATTCCGGGTCAGCGCATTCCCTCGGGGAATGAGACCGGCACCGAGACTTCTTCTGAATACAACAGCCTGCTGCGAGTCGATGACTCCGGGATGATGGGCCGGATCCAGATTCCCTCCATCCAGGTGGACCTGCCCATCTATCACGGCACATCCGACGAAACCCTCCTGAGGGGCATAGGTCACCTGGAGGGAACCTCTCTGCCTGTCGGGGGTGCGGGTACCCACACCGTCCTCACCGGGCATCGTGGTCTTGCCTCGGCGACCATGTTCACCAATCTCAATCAGGTGAAGGTGGGTGACACCTTTTCGCTGACGGTGCTGGGACAGACGATCACCTATCGCGTGACCAGCACGGCGGTGGTCAACCCTGACCAGACCGAATCACTGCGTCCAGTCGCGGGCAAGGATCTCGCGACGCTGGTTACGTGTACCCCCCTCGGTATCAATACCCAGCGCATCCTGGTGACCGGTGAACGCGTGATCCCCACGCCCACGAAGGACGTTGCTGCGGCGAACAAGAAGCCCGATGTGCCCTCGTTCCCCTGGTGGGCATTCATCATTGGCGGCGGCACTGGGGTGATCGTGATCTACGAGTGGCGCTCCGGCATGCCGCCCAAACCCAGGCCAGGCACGCCGGAGGCTGGGCCCGCGCCTGAGTGATCCTGGCGGTTGCGGGCCATTGCGTGCAGAAATCGATCCGCGTTGGCCCTCACGGCCAAGAAATCGCTCCAAGAGCAATCGCGGGATGGATCCCACACGATTACTGACGAGCGCCACGGACGCTCGTTCGATGGCGGCATTCCTGTGCCAAGGTGGTCCGAGGAGGTGGTCGAGGTGACCAGGGCATTGCTGGTGGTGGATCTGCAACAAGACTTTGCGGAGGAGGGTGCACTGGCCTGCACGGGCGGGCATGCGGTGACGAAGCGGATCGCCGCATATGTGGGCACGCTGCCTGCCGAGGAGCTGGTGATCGCCTCGCGCGACGACCACGAACCACATTCTGACAACGGCGGTCACTTCAGCGAGACGCCCGATTTCAAGACCACCTGGCCCCCGCACTGCGTGCACGGAACACCCGGGCAGGATTACATCGGCGATTTCGAGGCAAGCAGGCGCGATGTTGAGGTGCTCAAAGGCCAGGGCTGCCCGGCCTATTCGGCCTTCGAGGGCACAACCGCCGATGGCAAGACCCTTGCCGAGGTGCTCTCCGATGCCGGTGTCACCGATCTGGATGTCTGCGGAATCGCCATTGACTACTGCGTTCGCGCCTCAGTGCTGGACGCGCTGAAGCTCGGCCTCACTGTGCGGCTGCTCGCGAGGCTGTGCGTCGGTGTTTCCCCTGAGACAGTCGAGCGCACCTTCGATGAGCTGGACGAGGCTGGCGTGGAGTTGGCCGGCCTGCCCCCGCGCTGAACTGTCGCGTTGGCGCCCATCGCCCGGCTGGCGCCTTCGGCTCCCGAACCATCACGCATTGGCGGTGAAACCGGTTCGCCCATCGTGAACTGGACGCGGCGCCCGGCATGGCCGGAGCGTGCAATGCTTCCACAAAGATTCTGAAGAAGGAGCTTCATGTCTCGCACCCTCACCCTGCGGGCGGCCGCTGCCGGCGTGGCCGTACTCACTTTCCTGTCGCTGGCTGGTTGCAGCAGTGGCGGATCGTCATCCAGTAGTTCCGCCAGTTCTGCTGCCTCGTCCCTGCCGTCGGTGGCCGCCGACGCCACCCTCGCCGGCCAGGTACCGGACAACTTCAAGTCCAAGGGCACCCTCGTGGTCGGCACTGACGCCAGCTATGCACCCAACGAGTTCATGGCCGAGGACGGCAAGACCGTGCAGGGCCTGGACGTCGACCTGGTGGATGCCGTGACCGCCAAGCTCGGTCTGAAGGCCCAGTTCCAGAATGCCGATTTCGGCACGATCATCCTGGGCGTCTCCTCGGGCAAGTACGACATGGGCGCCAGCTCGTTCACCATCACCAACGACCGGCTCCAGCAGGTCAACATGGTGCAATACCTCAGCGCCGGCACCCTGTGGGCGGTTCAGAAGGGCAATCCCAAGGGCATTGACCCCGACAATGCCTGCGGCAAGGCCGTGGCCGTGCAGAAGGACACCGTTCAGGTGGACGACCTCACTGCGCGGTCCAAGACCTGCACCGATGCCGGCAAGTCCGCCATCAACCAGGTGGTTGAGGTTGCCCAGTCCAAGGTGACCGCTGATCTGATGAGCGGCAAGGCGGACGCAATGCTCGCCGACTCGCCGGTCACCTCGTACGCCATCGAGCAGTCCGATGGCGCGCTGGAGACCATCGGGAAGATCACCGATGCCGCGCCCTATGGCCTGGTGCTGGCCAAGGATCAGACCGGCATGGCGGATCTGGTGAGCAAGGCGCTGGTCGAGCTGAATTCCGACGGCACCTACAAGGCCATCCTCGACAAGTGGGGCAATGCCAGCGGTGCTGTCACCGAGTTTCCGGTGAATCCCAGCGTCTCCAGCTGACTGAGGTGGTGGATCAACGGGACTGGTCATTCGCGGTAGCCGATTCAGCGGGTGACCAGATCGGCCGATCACCCGTTCAAGTGATGACCCGTATATGTGATGACGAGGAATGACGGCATGGCTGTGAGGAGTGCGGGTTTCCGGGCGAGCTGCCCGGGAACCCGCTCCTCACCGCTTGCCGCAATACCCGTGGCAGCCTGATCGTGCAGATCGTGGGGCCGCGGCGCAGAAGTGACACGCAGTTAGACCAATCCGCGGATTTCGGGGTGTGACGATGACCGACGAGCACAGCAACGTCGAAGACGAACCGGAGGAACGACCCGGGCCGATCGACGCGGTGCCGGTGCGCCATCCGTGGCGGTGGGTGGCGGTGGCCGTGATCGCGGTGCTGGTGGCAATGATGGTGCACTCCTTCGTCACCAACCCGCGCTGGGACTGGACCGCCACCTTCGAATACATGTTCAAGCCCGCGATGATCGAGGGCCTGATCCAGGGCACCATCCTCGGCACGGTGCTCGCCATGATCATCGGTGTCGTGCTCGGCGTGATTCTGGCGGTGATGCGACTGAGCAGCAATCCGGTGCTGAAGTACGTGGCCGCCGTCTACACCTGGTTCTTCCGGGCGATCCCGCGCTACGTGCTGCTCACCATTCTGGGTGTCGGTCTCATCTTCTTGTATCCGACGATCGACATCGGCATCCCCTTCGGGCAGAGCATCTCGCAGATGCTCGGCCTGAGCACCGACCTGACCTGGTGGCACATCGACATGCGTTCCTTCTCCAGCGGCATCGGGATCGGCGCATTGGGCCTGGGTCTTTCCGAGGCGGCCTACATGGCTGAGATTGCGCGTGCCGGCATCGTCTCGGTGGACAGGGGCCAGACCGAGGCGGCGCAGGCGCTGGGCATGAGCTCCCGCAAGACCACCCAGCGGATCGTGCTGCCGCAGGCGATGCGCGTCATCGTGCCGCCCACCGGCAACGAAGCGATCGCGATGATCAAGGACACCTCGCTGTTGATCGCCATCCCGGTGGGGATGGAGCTTTTCAATCAGGCCACGATCATCGCCAACCGCACCTACAAGGTGATGTCGGCCTATGTGGCCGCGACTCTCTGGTATCTCATCGTCTGTTCGGTGCTGATGGTGCTGCAGGCCTTCCTGGAGCGCCACTTCGGGCGTGGTTTCGGTGCCCAGGACGTGAATCCGCGCGCCAAGCGGTTGCTCGACAAGATGGGGGAGCACTGAGATGAGTGTCGAAGTGACAAGCGCAAACAGCGCGGAAGGCATGGCAATCGGCCCACTGGTGCGCGCCGTCAATGTGCACAAGAGTTTCGGGCGTAACAAGGTGCTCAAGGGCATCGACCTGCACGTGGCGCCCAGTGAGGTTGTCTGCCTCATCGGGCCGTCCGGCTCGGGCAAGACCACCTTCTTGCGCTGCATCAACATGCTGGAGGAGATCGACGGCGGCAGGATCTTCGTGCACGGCGAGCTGATGGGCTACCGCGAGGTGAATGAGCGCCTGCACACCCTGGACGATGTGGCGCGTGCCCGGCAGCGCCGTTCCATCGGCATGGTTTTTCAGCGCTTCAACCTGTTCCCGCACATGACCGTGCTTCAGAACATCATCGAGGCGCCCATCCAGGTGCTCGGCGTGAAGAAGTCCGCGGCCATCGAAGAGGCGCACTCGCTGCTGGAACGCGTCGGGCTCGGCGACCGCGGTGACAGCTATCCGTCCCAGTTGTCCGGCGGCCAGCAACAGCGCATCGCGATTGCCAGGGCGCTGGCCATGCACCCCGATCTGATGCTCTTCGATGAGCCGACTTCCGCACTGGATCCCGAACTGGTGGGCGACGTGCTCGCCGTGATGCGCGAACTCGCTGACGACGGCATGACCATGATCGTCGTCACCCACGAGATGGCCTTCGCCCGCGATGTGGCCGACAAGGTAGTTTTCATGGACGGCGGCGTGGTCGTCGAGCAGGGCAGGCCTGATCAGGTGATCAACCACCCCAGCCAGGAGCGCACCCAGCAGTTCCTGAGCCGGATGACCAGCGCTGCCAGCTGAGTGATCGCGTTATCGGGGGCGCTGCTGGATCGGAGACTGGATGATGCTGTGGTGGGCCGTGGCGCTCGTCGCGGTGCTCGTGGCCCTCGACAAATCGCTGATCCCCGGCACTGCCATTCTCGGCATGGGCATCCTGGCGAATTTGATGCCCGCGCGCGAGGCCAGCGGTATCACGCTGGCACTCATCATCGTGGGGGACTGGGCAGCGATCTGGGCGTACCGCGGCAATGTCGACTGGAAAGCTCTGCGCCAGCTGTTACCCAATGTGCTGATCGGGGTGCTCGCCGGCGTGCTGTTTCTCAGCATCGCTGACGATGAACTCACCAAGCACATGATCGGGATCATCCTTCTCCTGTTCCTCACCTGGAATGTCACGTTGATGGTCGTGCGGCACCGGCATGAGGCTGCTCATGGTGGGGCCCATTCGGGCGGCAAGACGGATGCCGAAAAAGAAAGTGGCGAGGCCGGCTCATACGACAGGATCCCCGAGCCGGGGCCAACTGGAGATTTCGACAAGACCAGCGCGTCTGATGGCAGTGCCGGGCATGGCCATCAGACCGAGCGCACAGGACGAATCCGCCCACGGTGGTTGCCCCGGCCCAAGAGCATCGGTTTCGGCAGTCTGGCAGGGTTCACGACGATGGTCGCCAATGCGGGCGGACCTGTCACCGCCATGTTCTTCCTCAGTGAGGGTTTCTCGATCAAGGAGTTTCTCGGCACGTCGGCGTGGTTCTACCTCACAGTGAACCTCATCAAGCTGCCCTTCTCGCTGGGACTCGGCATGTTGACTCCTGGCCACCTGCCGATGGTCGCGGCCATGGTGCCGGTCATCGTGGTAACAGTGCTCATCGGGCACAGGCTGTCCGCCAGGTTGAACCCCCAGGTGTTCACGTGGGTGATCATCATCCTCACCTATGTGGCCGCCATCGAGCTGGTCATCGAGTGATGTGAACTGCACGTGTTAAGCCAGACGTATGCGATGCAGCCAGTGGACCCCGCCTGGCCATGGATCCCAGTCAGACGGCCGCGCCGAGCACTCAACGAGGGAGTGGGCGGCTATTGCCGAGCCGACCCCCGCCTTTGGCCGGCGAAAGCCTGAGAACAGCATATGAACAGATGTGCATGAAGGGTGTCCCAGAGACAAGAAATGCCGAAGATCTGCGCTTTATCTGACGGCTGTGTGAACACATGTTCACACATAGCTCGCCAAGCAGTCTTCGAAGAAGTTTCATAAGACATGAGGGCGGCAGTGTGGCGGCCCATGGAGGAGTCGAAATGATCGGTGCTGATTGCGTTCCGTCGTTGAAGATTGGAGCACAGCCAAGTAGTAGAACCATCGTCTGGAAACACAGCGCTGCTGGCCGGCCACAGACAGCGGAGGCATCGCGATGACACGCTATGACCTGACCACCTTCGGAGAGGCCCAGATCCGCCTGACGGTGCCGAAGGGTGGGCGGCTGGCCACTGCCAGCCAGCTCCGGATGACACCTGCCGGCTCGGAAGCCAATGTTGCCGGGGTGCTCGCCCAGTTGAAGAGGAGGACCGCTTTCGGAACTGTCATGCCCACCGGTGATCTGGCCCAGCGCTTCATCAACGAGTACGCGGAGTCGGCGTCGATTTGTCCAATGTGGTGCAGAAGCCCGGCGGCAGGATGGCGCTCTACTTCATGGAGCCCGGCGACCAGCCGCTGCCAGCACGGGTCAACTATGACCGTGAATGGACACCCTTCCGCATCATCTCCCCGGAGTCTTTCGACTGGGACAATTTGCTGGACACCAAGGTTCTCTTCCTGACGGGGATCACCGCAGCACTCACCAAGGAGACAGCGAACACTGTCACCTATGCCGCCTATGAAGCCGCCAAACGCGGCGTAAAGGTGGCCATCGATGTCAACTATCGCGGGCTGCTGTGGTCCTGCCAAGAGGCACGGGCAGTGATGGAGCCACTTCTCGATGTGACGTCCATTCTGTTCTGCTCACGTGTGGACGGCATCAAGGTATTCAACGCCGTCGGGAACGGCCCGAGAATCAACAGGTGGCTCCGCGAGCACTACCATCTCGATCACGTCATTTCCACCGATTCCACCGCTGGTGTCTATTATTCCGGAATTGAAGGCGATGAAGTATATCCGGTCGATAAGATCGCGGTCACTGATCGTCCTGGCGCGGGTGATTCATTTGTTGCAGGTGTGCTTCATGGATATCTTGATGATGATGTCAAGAAGGGCATCAGCTACGGCCTTCGCACTTCGAAACTGGCTCATCCCAATCGAGGGTGTAGTTGGGGTCTGAATCCGCCTGTCTCGAGCAGG